>WRCZ01000004.1 GCA_009783685.1 Actinomycetes bacterium | reverse complement strand
TCCTCTCCTTGGGCTGCCCGAGCCGGAGCGCGGACCGCGCCTTCGGCTCGCCTGGCGGGTGCGGCGCGGACCGCGGCCCGGACACGTACGACGGAGGGCTGACGCCCGAGCTCCCGCAGTGGCCGACCGAGGTACGAGGCCGTCCGCGAAGGGAGCGAGCAGGAAGACCGACCGAAATCCGGCGCCCGACACCCCAACTCCCCCACTACGCGGCCCGGACACCAGGCCGTCCGCAGCGGAAGCGAGCAGCAGGAACGACCGCGGGGCGGTCGTCATTCGAGCTGCTGCTTGCGGCTGAGCAGGGTCTGCAGTAGCACGACGACCGCGAGGAAGCCGCCGTTGACGGTGTCGGTGAAGGCGGAGCCGTACTGCGAGAAGTAGTGGTCGATCAGGTTGTGGATCACCGCGAGCAGCAGCACGCCGGCCGCGGTGCCGCCGACCGAGCCGCTGCCGCCGGTGAGCAGCGTGCCGCCGATCACCACCGAGGCGATGGCGGTGAGTTCGTATCCGATGCCGATGGTGGTCACGCCGGAGCCGAGCCGGGCGCCGCCCAGGGCGCCGGCCGCCGCGGCGAGGGTGCCGGACAGCAGGTAGACCAGCACCTTGCTGCGGGCGACGGGCAGGCCCAGCAGGACCGCCGCGTTCTCGTTGCCGCCCATCGCGGTCAGGGTGTGGCCGAAGCCGGTGCGGGTGAGCAGCACCGCGCCGAGCACGAACAGCGCCGCGGTGATCAGCACCGGGGTCCACACGCCGGCGCCCAGGTGCCGGAACGCCGAGTGCTGCGGCACCAGATAGGTGGTGGCGCCCTCGCTGGTGACCGCCTGGAGCAGTCCGCGCAGGCCGAGCAGCCCGACGAGGGTCACGATGAACGGCGCCATCCCGGCCTTGGCGACCAGCAGTCCCTGCACGGTGCCCCAGGCCGCGCCGACCGCGAGCGGCAGCAGGATCGCGAGCCAGGTGCCGTGCGTGGACCCGTAGGCGCCGAGGACGCCGCCGAGCGCGTACATCGAGCCGACCGACAGGTCGATGCCGCCGGTCATGATGACGAACGTCATGCCGAGGGCGAGCAGCCACACGAAGGCGTTGTTGCCCAGGATGCTGCTGATGTTGGACCAGGTGGGGAAGGTGGAGGAGGTCGACGAGGCGATGACGACCACCAGCGCCAGGACGGCCAGCGCGCCACGGCGCTGCACCTGGGAGGCGATCCGCTCGCCCAGCGTGGCCCGCGGGGCGCGGGCCTTCGCGGTGGCCGGCGGCGGCAACACGGCGGAGGTCATCGGGTACCACGCTCCTGGGAGGCGTAGACCGCGAAGCAGATGATCGCGGCCTCCACGATCTGGGTGTACGAGGTGTGCACGTTGTGCTGCGTGAGCACGGCGGTGATCAGCTGCATGAACAGCGCGCCGGCCACCGTGCCGAGGACGCGGACCCGGCCGCCGCTGAGCGGCGTGCCGCCCACGACCACCGCGGTGATCGCGTTGAGTTCCATGTTCAGGCCCTGGTTGGCGGGGTCCGCCTCGGCGCCGTGGCCGACGATCAGCACGCCGGCGAGGGCGGACAGTACACCGGAGATCACGTACACGGTGATCAGCACGCGGCGCACGGGCAGCCCGGACAGCCGGCTGGCCTGGCGGTTGTCGCCGATGGCGACGAGTTGCCGGCCGAAGGTGGTGCGCCGCACCAGCAGCCCGGTGAGCAGCGCGCAGATGCCGCCGATCCAGGCCATCTCGGGGATGCCGGCCAGGCTGCGCGAGCCGAGGTCGAGCAGGCCGGACTGGGTGACCGGCTTGGCGGAGTTGCCGTTGATGATCTCGGCCAGGCCCCGCACGCCGATCATCAGCGACAGGGTGGCGACGATCGGCTGGATGCGGGCCAGGGCCACCATCGCGCCGCCGACCGCGCCGGACGCGGCGCCCAGCACCAGGGCCACCAGCAGGGAGGGCAGCAGCCCGTAGCCGGCGTAGAGCGGCACCACGGAGGCGGCCAGCGCGATCACCGCGCCCACCGACAGGTCGATGCCCTCGGTGCCGATGACCAGGGCCATGCCGAGGGCCACCAGCAGGGTGGGCGCGACCTGGTAGAGCTGGACGCGGATGTTGCTCATCTGCAGGAACGACGTGTCCAGGCCGACCGCGACGACGAACAGCACCACCAGCGCGGCGTAGACGCCGTACTCCTGGAGCAGGCGCCGGACCCGGGCGCGGTCGAGCGCGGGTCCGGTCCAGGTGAGGGAGGTCATGACCGGTTCTCCTTCACGGGCGCGGCGACCGGTTCCGCTGCGGCCTGCGGCGTCCCGCCGGGGTTCTCGGGCCCGGATTCCGGGCCTCCTGGTTCGGGGTGGTCCGGGGCGTCGGGCGACAGCGGCGGCGCGGTGGCGAGCGCGTCCAGCAGGCCGTCCTCGCTGACCTCCGCGCCGTCCAGGTTCCCCACCACGCGGCCGTCCTTGAGGATGACCACGCGGTCCGAGCCCTCGATCAGCTCCTCCAGGTCGGAGGAGATGAGCAGCACGCCGAGCCCGTCGGCGGCGAGTTCGTCGATGATGGACTGCACCTCCGCCTTGGCGCCGACGTCGATGCCGCGGGTCGGCTCGTCCAGCAGCAGCACCTTGGGGTTGAGGCACATCCAGCGGGCCAGCAGGACCTTCTGCTGGTTGCCGCCGGACAGGTCGCTGACCTTCTGGTCGGGGCCGGACGCCTTGATCCGCAGCCGCTCCATGAAGAACCGGACGACCTCGTCCTGCTTGGCCTGGGAGACCAGTCCGGCGCGGGACAGGCGCGGCAGCGCGGCGAGCGAGATGTTCTCGCGCACCGACAGGTTGGGGATGATGCCCTCCGCCTTGCGGTCCTCGGCCAGCATCACCACACCGGCCCTGATCGCCGCGGCGGGACTGCGCCGGTGCAGCGGCCGGCCCTCCACCTCGACGGAGCCGGCGTCGGTGCCCAGCGCGCCGACGATCGCCTTGGCGGTCTCGCTGCGGCCGGCGCCGAGCAGCCCGCCGAGGCCGACGACCTCGCCGGGGTGGATGTCGAGCGAGACGCCGTGCAGCCGGTGACGGACCGTCAGATTCTCTGCGGCGAGGACCGGTTCGCCGGTGCGCCGCTCGTGCCGGTCGGAGTCGAAGGCGGTGGTGCCCTTGTCGCGTACCGTCGCCATCTCCCGGCCCAGCATCAGGGAGATCAGCCGCAGCCGCTCCAACTGGGCGATCTCGCCGGTGTGGACGACCTCGCCGTCGCGCATCACGGTGACCCGGTCGCAGATCGCGTACAGCTCGTCGAGCCGGTGGCTGACGTAGACGACCGCGATGCCCTGCTCCTTGAGGCGGCGGATCACCGAGAACAGCGTCTCGACCTCGCGCGGTTCCAGCGACGAGGTGGGCTCGTCCATGATGACCACGCGGGCGTCGACCTGGACCGCGCGGGCCAGCGCCACCATCTGCTGGGCGCCCAGGCCCAGGGTGCGCAGCGGCCGGGTGACGTCGACGTCGACGCCGTACCGGCCGAGCACCTCGGTGGCCTCCCGGTTCATCCGGCCCACGTCGACCAGCCCGAACCGCCGCGGCTCGCGGCCGAGATACAGGTTGCGGGCCACCGACATCAGCGGGACGAGGTTGACCTCCTGGTAGATCGTGGAGATCCCCGCGGCCTGCGCCTCCAGCGGGTTGCGGAAGTCGCGGTCGCGTCCGGCCAGCCGGACCTGGCCGCTGTCGGGGCGGTAGACCCCGGTGATCACCTTGATCAGGGTGGACTTCCCCGCGCCGTTCTCGCCGATCAGGGCGTGCACCTCGGCGGGCCGCAGGGCGAAGTCCACGTCGCGCAGCGCGTGCACGCCCGCGAAGCTCTTGTGCACCCCCGAGACCTCCAGCACGGAGTCACTGCGGGGGTCGAGGTCCTGCTGGACCATGGTCGTTGTCCGCCTCCTCGTACGGGGCTGCCGTGCGGCGGCCCGGGCGCCGGTTCCGGGCCGGCGGGACGCGGCTCGATCGCCGTGTCCCGCCGGCCCGTCGGTGTTGCCGGTGCAACGGTCGGTGGACTCAGTAGACGAGGCCCTGGGCCAGCGCCTGCTTGGCGTTGGCGGAGGTGAAGTGGCCGTCCTTGATGATCACCTTGTCCTGGACGCCCGCCGTGCCGTAGAAGTTCTGCAGCGACTGGAAGGCCAGCGGGCCGAACCGCGGGTTGGTCTCGATGTCCGCGACGGCCAGGCCGTCGGCGACGTTCTGCACCATCTGCTGGATGCCGTCGATCGTGACGATCTTGACGTCCTTGCCGGGGGTCTTCCCGGCCGACTTGATGGCCTGGATCGCGCCGAGCGCCATCTCGTCGTTCTCGGCGTACACCGCGTTGATGTCGGAGTGCGCCTGGAGCAGCTGCTCCATCACCTTCTGGCCGTCGGTCTGGGCGAAGTTGCCGGTCTGCGAGGCGACGATCTTGATGTTCGGGTACTTCGCCTTGACCTGGTCCTGGAAGCCCTTGGTGCGGTCCGTCGTGACGTTGTTGCCGGGCGTGCCGGTGAGGATCGCCACGTGCGCGTTGCCGCCGGTCGCGGTGTTCAGGTCGTCCGCGGCGATCTGCGCCTGGCCGTAGAAGTTCGAGCCGATGAAGGCGATGAAGTCGGTGCAGGCGGTCCCGGTGACCGTGCGGTCGATGGTCAGCACCGGGATCTTCTTGGCCTTGGCCTGCGCGAGGGCCGGGCCGAGGCCGTCGGAGTTCTCCGGCGCGACGATGAGGACCTTGGCGCCCTGCGCGATCATGTCCTGGATCTGCGAGTTCTGGGCGTTGACGTCGGCGTTGGCGTTGCGCTCGATGAGCTTGACGCCGAGCCGCTTGGCCTCGTTCTCGATGCTCTTGGTCTCGGTCGCCCGGAACGGGTTGCTGGTCGACTCCGACTGGGAGAAGCCGACGACCGTCTTGCCGTCGGTGATGTCCAGCTTGGGAACGCCGCCGGCGTATCTGTCGAAGGTGCAGCCCGGGCCCGCGGAGCTGTCGGTGGGGGTGGCCACCTGCTGGGCCGCAGCGCTGTTGTCCGTGGCGCTGCTGGACGGCGACTTCGACGAGTCGTTACCGGAGTTGGTGCAGGCGGCGGCGGACAGGCACAGGCCAGCCGTGATCATCGCGGCGGCCACGGCCTTGGCACGGGGAAGGGTCTTCATGCGCCGATCACATCCTCAGGGGCAGTGAAGGGTCGGGTGAGGGTGCGGGGAGCAGTCGCTGTCCTCCCGCGCTGTTTCCAACGTTGTAGAGACCCTGCGGCACCCACCGGACGCTGTCAAGCGTCCGTGCACAGATTTCTGTCCGGCGCTCAGAAAGCCCTTGCGTCACACGAGTTGACCCGCAGGATGCCGAACGACCCGAGATTCACAGGTGGATGGCGTCGCAGGGGGTGCCGACCGGCCCCGGCCGCGCACCCGCGGGCGGTTCCGCCCCGGAAGTATCCGCCGCGGGTCTGGACAACAGGGGCGTCGCGTGCTGTCATTCCGATGCTTTCCAACGTTGTTACTTCAGGGCCGAGAGAGCCGCCGCGGTGTCCACCGGATCCGCGCTCGATGCCCTGCTCCCGACGCTTCCCTGCTTCCCCGCCGTTCCCCACCGATCGCAGCCCCCGGGCCCCGCGCGGCCGCCTCGTCGCGTCCGGACCCTCACCGCCCCTGTCCGGGTGGGCGATCGGAGCCGTACCGACGACGCCGCCCGGCGTTCGCACGCCGGCCGGCGCGACGTACCAGGAGGTCCTCGCATGTCCGAAAGCACCACGCCGTCCGCCGCATCCGGCGGCGCGCCCCGCAGCGACACCGGGGGCGTGAGCCGCCGCGGGCTGCTCGCCAGGTCCGGCGCGGTGGGTCTGGGCGCGGCCGGGGCGGCACTGCTGCCCGGGACCGTCACCGGCGCGCAGGCCGCGCCGGCCACCGCGACCGCCCAGTCCACCGGCGCCGACCCGCTCACCGCGGCCGCCCCGGCGCTCCCCGCGTTCGACCCGATCCGGCCGCCGGCGGTGCCGCTCGCGGTGCGCTCCCCGTACCTGAGCACCTGGCTGGCCGCCGACGTGCCGTCCGGCCACTGGCCCACCTTCTGGACCGGCCGGGTCACCGCGATGACCGGCATCGCCGTGATCGACGGCACCCCGTACCTGTTCTTCGGCGCGCCCAACGTGCCGGACCACCCGCTGCCCCGCGGCCTGGTCCAGCGCTCCCTCCAACTGACCGCGACCCGCTCGCTGTTCGTGCTGGAGGGCGGCGGCGTCCGGCTGAACCTGACGTTCCTGTCGCCGGTGGAGCCGGGCGACCTGAAGCGGCAGTCGATCCCGATGTCGTACGTGACGGCGGAGGTCCGCTCGGTCGACGGCAAGGCGCACGACGTCGCGCTGTACTTCGACATCTCCGGCGAGTGGGCGCACGGCAACTCCGGCACGAAGATCCGCTGGGCGCAGCAGAACATCGCGGGCACCGGGTCCGGGCCGAGTCTGACATCGTTGTCTTTCACTCCCGACAGCCCCCAGGTGCTCAAGGAGAGCGGCGACACGGCGTCCTGGGGCACGGTGGTGTGGAGCGCCACCGCCCGGTCGGGCCTGACGTGGCAGATCGGCCCGGACACCGTCGTGCGCCCCGCGGCGCTCGCCGACGGCAAGCTGGGCAACACCTCCGACACCGACCAGCCGCGGGCGATCAACGACCGCTGGCCGGTGTTCGCCTTCCACTTCGACCTGGGCAGCGTCCGCAACGCGCCGGCCACCGCGCAGCTGTCGGTGGGCCATGTCCGCGAGCCCGCGGTGAGCTACCTGGGCGAGCAACTCCCGCCGCTGTGGCGGTCGTACTGGTCCTCCTGGCAGGACATGGCCGCCTTCTTCCACGCCGACTCCGCCGGCGCGCAGACCAGGACCGACGCGCTGGACCGCCGGATCAAGCGGGACGCCACCGCCGCCGGCGGGGCCAACTACGCGGCATTGTGCGCCCTTTCACTGCGTCAGGCGTACGGCGCCACCGAGCTGGTCAGCAGGAACGGCAAGCCGTGGGCGTTCCTGAAGGAGATCTCCTCCGACGGCAACGTCTCGTCGGTGGACGTCACGTACCCCACGATGCCGGTGTTCCTCTACACCGACCCGGAGTACCTGCGGCTGCTCATCGAACCGATGCTGGACTACGCCGAGAACGGCGGCTGGCCCAAGGAGTTCGCCGAGCACGACCTGGGCTCCGGCTACCCCAACGCGTCCGGCCACAACGACGGCAACGAGGAGGACATGCCGGTCGAGGAGTCGGCCAACATGCTGCTGATGGCGGCGGCCTACCTCGCCCGCGCGGACACCGCGACCGCGAAGGAGTTCGCCGCCGCGCACTACCCGATCCTGCGGCAGTGGGCCGACTACCTGGTCGCCAACGCGCTGGACCCGGGCTTCCAGAACCAGACCGACGACTTCACCGGGTTCATCGCGCACAGCGCCAACCTGGCGCTCAAGGGCATCCTCGCGATCGGCGCGATGGCGTCCGTGGCGACCACCGCGGGCAACACCACCGACGCCACCCGCTACCGGGCCACCGCCCGCGACTACGCCGGCCAGTGGGTGAGCAAGGCGCAGGACTCCACGCCGGACCACCTCAAGCTCGCCTACGACCAGCCGGGCACCTGGAGCCTGAAGTACAACGGCTACCCGGACGCGCTGCTCGGCCTCGGCCTGGTCCCGTCCTCCGTCGCCCAGGAGGAGGGCGACTGGTACGCGACCCAGGTCAACCAGTTCGGCGTGCCGCTCGACCCGCGCCACGCGTACACCAAGGCCGACTGGGAGATGTGGACCGCGGCGTGGCTGCGCGGCCACCCGGTCAGCAAGGTGCTGATCGACACGTTGTACGACTTCGCGACGGCCACGCCGAGCCGGGTCCCCTTCACCGACTGGTACGACACGGTCGCGGGCAACCAGAGCGGCGGCTTCCAGGCCCGGCCGGTGGTCGGCGGCATCTTCGCCCTCCTCAGCCTGGACCACTGACCTCGCGTTCCCCGGGCAGCAAGGGGCCCGCCGGCCTCCCGGGAGGCCGGCGGGCCCCGCGGGCCGTCGGGGCGGCGGCGAGTGCCGGGTGGCAGAGGGAAAGGTGGCCGCTGAAAGCCTTCCTGACGGAACGTCAGGCGCTGGGCGGCGCCGTGGACTCGCGCGCGATGAGCGTGTAACCGGGCTGGATCCGCTCGGGGTTCATCTCCGGGGCGCCGGTGAGCCGGGCCACCACACGTTCCACGGCGAGCCGGGCGATGGCCTGCTTGTCCGGGGAGACGGTCGTCAGCGCGATGGTCGAGAAGCGGCCCTCCTCCACGTCGTCGAAGCCGACCACCGAGATGTCCTGCGGGACGCGCAGGCCGCGTTCGACCAGGGCGCGCATCGCGCCGAGGGCCATCAGGTCGTTGTAGGCGAAGACCGCGTCGGGCTGCGTGCCCCGGTCGAGCAGCGCGTTCATCGCCGCGGCGCCGTCCCAGCGGCCGTAGCCGTCGGTGGCCGCCACCAGGTCCTCGTCGCACGGCAGTCCGGCCTCGACCAGCTCCTCGCGCCAGCCGCGCAGGCGCAGGTGCGCGGGCCGCCGGGCCATCTCCCGGCGGGCGCCGATGAAGGCGATCCGCCGCCGGCCGAGCCCGGTGAGGTGGCGCACCGCGGTGCGGGCGGCGGCCACGTTGTCGATGGCGATCTGGTCGTAGGGCGCGTCGTACTCGCGCTCGCCGAGCAGCACCAGCGGTGCGTCGTCGCGGCGGCCGAGCAGATCGGAGGTCTCCAGCTCGATCGGGCTGAGGATCAGGCCGTCGATGACGTGTGCCCGGAAGCCCTGGGTGACCAGCACCTCCTTCTCCCGCTGGCCGGCCGTGTGGTCCATCAGCACGGTGTAGTCGTGGCGGGCGGCCGCGTCGATCACCGCGCCGGCCAGCTCCGCGAAGTACGGGTTGCCGAGCTCCGGCACGGCCAGCGCGATGATGCCGGTCCTGCCCTTGCGCAGATGGCGGGCGGTCAGGTTCGGCCGGTAGCCCAGCTCGTCGATCGCCCGCTGGACGCGCTCGCGCATCCCCGGGGTGACGTGCGGATAGTTGTTGACCACGTTGGAGACGGTCTTGACGGACACGCCGGCCAGCTGCGCGACGTCTTTCAGGCTGGCGCCCACGGAGTTCCTTCCCTCGGCTTCCCTACGTCAGGCACGGCGTTCCTGGCTCAGGTTTTACAACGTTATATATCCGCATCAGGCCACCGCAAGCCCCTGACCGCGGGTTCTCCCCGCAGGTGACGCGGACACGACGACCAGCGGACCGGGGCACTTCGCTACCGCCCCACCAGGCACAGCGACGTGCCGCGGCATCCGCCGCCCCCTTCTCCGCCACGTCGGAACACCCCTGCTTTATAACGTTGAACGCCTGCCGGGTCGTACCGGGCCCCCCTCCGCCCCGCCCGCGCGGAGGTCGGAGGATTAAGGCACGACTGTACGGTGTGCGGACGGTCCGATTCGCCGGAACCGCCGCGTCCCCCTCCGGCGGCCGGCGGCCGCGGCAGCCCGGAGACCGCATCCGGGCAAGTGACCCCCCAATTGCCGGCTGGACGCGCTTCGTGGGGCGGTCAGAAGGGGGCAGCCCTGGGGCGGCGGGAGAAGGCGTTCCGCGCAGACAACGTCGGCGGCGACGGGCGGCGGACGGCGCATGCGCAGCAACCGTGGCCGTTCATGCGGCAGTTGACGTCCGAGAAGGGGCGGGCCGCGCAGGCGGCGACGCGGTGCGGGTCAGGGCAGGGTCACGACCGTGCCCGTGGTGCGGGCCTGTTCGGCGGCCCAGACGACGCGGTGGCCGGCCAGCGAGATCGCGGCGTCGGACTTCAGGAGGCCGGGGTCGCCGGTGGCGACGGCGGCGAGGAAGGCGTCCATGAGCCCCTCGTCCCCGCCGCCGTGGCCGTCGGCCGCGGACGGGCCGGCGCCGGCCCGGCTGTCCAGCACGGACTCGGTGCCCGTGCGGAAGTCGGTGCGGGTGACGGTGACGCCGTCGCCGTCGAGGTAGCCGTGCGTGCCGAGCAGGCGGGTCCTGCGGTGGCCCATGGGCGTGAACGCGGACATGGTGAACGAGCAGGTGGCGCCGTCGTCGAACTCCATGGCGACCACCTGGTGGTCGACCACGTCGTTGTCGCAGGCGTACACGCAGCGGCCGTACGGGCCGGTGCGCAGCGCGGCCAGGACGCCCTGTTCGGTGCGCTCGGCGGTGACCGCGGACAGCGGCCAGAAGTGCTGCTCGGGGTCGGCCAGGCAGTCGAGGTAGAAGCGCCGGGCGGAGTACGGGCAGGTGCTCTCGACCGCGCAGTCGGTGCAGCGGGTGCCCGCTCCCTCGGGCGCCGACTCGGGACGGAAGTGGGTGAGGCTGCCGAACGAGCTGACCCGGCGCGGCGCGCGGCCGAACAGGTACATCAACCAGTCGATGTCGTGGCAGGACTTGGTGAGCAGCATCGGCGCCGAGGTGTCGGAGCGGCGCCAGTTGCCGCGCACGAAGGAGTGCGCCTGGTGCCACCAGCCCACCGGCTCCAGGTGCTGCACGCTCACCAGCCGGCCGATCGCGCCGTCGTCCAGGAGCTGTTTGAGCAGCCGGGTGTAGGGCGTGTAGCGCAGCACGTGGCAGACCGCGAGCATGATCCCGTTGCGCTCGGCGGCCGCGGCGATCTCCGCCGCCTCCGCGTCGGTCGGGGCCATCGGCTTCTCCAGCAGCACGTGGTAGCCCAGGTCGGCGAAGGCGACGGCGGGATCGCGGTGCTGCCGGTCCTGGGTGGCCACGATCGCGGCGTCCGCGAGCCGCCCGGCCGCGGCCAGTTCCGACCAGTCGCCGTACACCCGGTCCGGCGGCACCGCGAACTCCCGTGCCGCGGCGGCCCGCCGGCCCGGGTCGGGTTCGGCCAGCGCCACCACCCGCCCGGTGCCGGCGGCCAGCGCGTGCCGGGCGTACGACTGCCCGCGGAGCCCGGCCCCGGCCAGGACCAGCGTCACCTCTGCCATGGTCTCCCCTCCCGTCGGTGCCGCAGCGTCCACGATCCCCGCTCTCCCTCCGCCCCGGGCAGCCCCTGCCCGGCCCGATCGGTCAGCTGCCCAGCACGGCCCGCAGGCCCGGCTGGAGCAGGTCGGCGTGCGCGCGCACCATGTCGTCGCACAGCTCCCAGATCCGGGGCACGGGCAGCGCCGCCGCGGTGGCCGGGTCGGCCATCAGGGCGTGCCTGATGTGCCGCGGCTCGTCCTCCAGGGCGGCCCGCACGACCAGGTCGTTCATGCTGAGGTAGGTGCGGTTGAGGGCGGCGCACTGCGGCGGCAGCTCGCCGACCGCGGTCGGCTGCACGCCCGACGCGTCGACCAGGCAGGGCACTTCGACGGTGCCGCCGGCCTGCAGGTTCGTGATCAGGCCGCGGTTGGGCACGTTGCCGTAGACGGTGCGCGGCGTGCCGGTGACGATGCTGTGCACGATCTGCGGGGCGTACTCCATGGTGCCGGCCACCGGCAGCGGCGTGCCGGACCGCAGCGCGTCCCGGGTCTTCTCGTACTCGGCCACGTTGTCGTCGACGATGCCGAGGTAGGCGCCGACGGGCAGCCGCAGCCGCTCGACCTCCTCGGCGTGGCCGAGGTACCAGGGCACGTACTCCGAGCTGTGCTCGCTGGTCTCGGTCGGGTAGTGGCCGAGCCTGCGGTACATGTCGATCCGCACCCGGCGGCGCAGTTGGGGGTCGCGCTCGATCGCCGCGTCGAGCACCGGGTAGAGGCTGCGGCCCTCGTGCTCGAAACGCAGCACCCAGGCCTGGTGGTTGACGCCGGCCGCGAGGTAGCGGACCTCCTCGTAGGGGACGCCGACCAGTTCGCTGAGGTCGCGCATGGTCCAGTAGACGGAGTGGCACAGGCCCACCACCCGGGTCAGCCCGGTGGCCTGGGCGAGGTACTGGACGTTCATCGCCATCGGGTTGGTGTAGTTGAGCAGCCAGGCGTCGGGGCACAGTTCGGCCATGTCCGCGCCGAGGGCCTTCAGCAGCGGGAAGGTGCGCAGCGCGCGGAACACGCCGCCGGCGCCCAGGGTGTCGCCGATGGTCTGGCGCACGCCGTAGCGGGCCGGGATCTCGAAGTCGGTGCGGGTGGACTCGCGCATGCCGACCTGGACGATGTTGACGACGAAGTCCGCGCCGTCCAGGGCGGCCCTGCGGTCGGCGTGCGCGGTGATCCTCGGCGCGGCGCCGAGGTGGGCGGCGATGTGCCGGGCCGCGCCCTCGGCGGTGGCGAGCCGCTCGGCGTCGATGTCGTGCAGGGCGATGTGCACCCCGCGCAGCTCCTCGAAGGCGAACAGGTCGGCGAGCAGCCCCTGGGTGAACACGACGCTGCCGGCGCCGATGAACGCGATCTTCGTGGTGGTCATCACTGGCTCTTTCCGTGGTGGTGCGGGTCGTTCGGGTGGTGCGGGGCCGTCCCGCGGTGAGGTGCGTCAGGGCCGGTCGGGCCGTCCGGGCCGGCGAGGGCGGCCCGGGCCTCGGCCCAGGTGGGCTGCGCGGTGGTGCCGCCGGGCGCCCGGGTGGACAGCGCCCCGCAGGCCGCGGCGAGCGCGACGGCCTCGGGCAGCGGCAGCCCGGCCAGCAGTGCGGCGACCATCCCCGCGTCGAAGGTGTCACCGGCGCCGGTGGTGTCGTGCGCTCGCACGGGGACGGACGGGACGCGCAGCGCCTCGCGTCCGTCGTGGACCAGCGCGCCGTCGGCGCCGTCCTTGACCACCACCAGCGGCCCCTGCTTCGCCAGGTGGGCGGCGGCCTCGGCGAGGTCGTCCAGGCCGGACAGCGCCCTGGCCTCCTGGGCGTTGGGCAGCAGCACGTCGGTGACGGGCAGGAGGGCCGCGAGGCCCGCCGGGTCCCACTCCCCCGCCGGGTCGTCGTTGGTGTCCAGGGAGGTGGTCGCGCCGTGCGCGCGGGCCTGCGCGAACAGGGCGGGCAGCGCGGCGGCCAGTTGCGGCATCAGGAAGTACGACGCGGCGTGCACGTGCCGGCAGCCGGCGAGCAGTTCCGCGGGGACGTCCGCCCCGCTGGTCGCCGGCAGCGTGCCCGGCGCGGTGAGGATCGCCCGGTCGTGCTCGCGGTTGAGCACGGCGGTGAGCGGCGAGGGCAGCGCCGGGTCGGTGCGCAGCGCCCCGGTGTCGACGCCGCGCGCCTGCAGCGCGCTGCGGACGTAGGCGCCGGTGTCGTCGTCGCCGATCCGGCCGGCGAAGGCCACGGACAGCCCGAGGCGGGCGGCACCGCAGGCCATGATGGCCGCGGACCCGCCGAGGGTGATCAGGCCGGTGGGGACGAGCTGTTCGCGCTGCCCGAAGGCGAGCGGCCCGGCCAGGGGACCGAGGACGACGTCGGGGTTGGCGTCCCCGACGACGAGCAGGTCGAAGGTGTGCGGCATCGGCTGGACCTATCCCTTCAGGCCGCTGGAGGTGATGGACTGGATGAAGGACTTCTGCGCGGCCAGGAACGCCACCAGCACCGGCAGGACGGTGATGACGTTCCCCGCCATCACCGCCGACCACTTGGTGTGGTGCAGTCCCTGGAACGTCGTCAGGCCCAGCTGAAGCGTGTAGTGGGTGTCGTGGTTGATGGCGATCAGCGGCCAGGTCAGGTCGTTCCAGGTGGTGAGGAAGGTCAGCACGGCCACCGTGCTGAGCGCCGGCCGGGACAGCGGCAGGACCACCGACCACAGCACCCGCAGCCGGTTGCAGCCGTCGATCCAGGCCGCCTCCTCCAGCTCCCGGGGCAGCGACAGGAAGAACTGCCGCAGCAGGAACACCGCGAACGGCGTGACCAGCGACGGCACGATCAGCGCGCCCAGGCTGTCGATCAGACCGAGCTTCTTCATCACCAGGAACGTCGGGATCATCGTGAGCTGGAACGGGATGGCCATCGTGGCCAGCATCGTCACCAGCAGCAGCCGCGATCCGGCGAACCGCATCCGGGCGAAGGCGTAGCCGCCCAGCGCGCCGAAGACCAGGTTGGAGGCGACGGTGGCGGCCGACACGATCAGCGAGTTGGCGAACCAGCGCGGGAACATCGCGTTGCCCAGCACGTACCGGTAGCCGCTGAAGTCCAGGTGCGAGGGCCACAGGGCGGGCGGGAAGCGGTTGATCTGCGCGTCGCTCATCACCGAACTGAGCAGCAGCCACAGCAGCGGCAGGGCGAAGAGCAGCGCGAGCGGGGCCAGCGCGAGGTGCCAGGGGCTGAACGGCAGCCGCCGGCGGGGGCGGCTGCCGGACCCGGCGGGCGCGTCCTCCGGAACGGGCCGCGGGGGCGCGGACGCTGCGGTCATCGTGCTGCTCCTTCCTGGCCGCCGGGGGCGCGGCGGCGCAGCGCGCGGGCGCCGGCCGCGATCACGAAGAGCGCGACGGCCAGCACGTACGCGGCGGCGGCCCCGTATCCGGCGGTGAAGTTCTGGAACGCCTGCTGCCAGACGAAGTAGACGACCACCGTGGTGGAGCCGAGCGGGCCGCCCTTGGTGGTGACGTAGACGAGGTCGAAGACCTGGAGGGACTCGATCAACTGCCACACCACGAGGAAGAGGTTGACCGGTGCCAGGGTGGGCAGCACCACGTGGCGCAGCAGGTGCCGGTGGCCGGCCCCGTCGAGCCTGGCGGCCTCGATCAGCGAGGGGGGCACGTCCTGCAGGGCCGCGAGGTAGACCACCAGGCAGAAGCCGGTACCGCTCCACAGCGAGATCGCCACCAGCACGAACAGCGCCTGGCCGGGGTCGGTGAGGAAGCCCTGCGGGGAGATGCCGAGGTGGTGCAGCAGCGAGTTGGCGGCGCCGAACTGCGGGTCGAGGATGAACGAGAACAGCACGCCCTGCGCGGTGGCCGAGATGACGAACGGGACGAAGAACAGCGTCCGGTACAGGCCGACGAAGCGGATCCTGCGGTTGAGCGCGAGCGCCAGCCCCAGGCCCAGGACCATGCTGAGCGGCACGTACATCGCGGTGTACTTCAGGGTGTTGCCCACCGCCTGGCTGAAGTGCGGGTCCTGCCGCAGCGCGCGGTAGTTGTCCAGGCCGACCCAGCGGCTGGGGGTGACCAGGTCGTCGGCCTGGAAGGACAGCAGCAGCGACCAGACGACCGGCAGGATCGCCAGGCCCAGGATGACCGCGACCGAGGGCGCGACGAACGCCCAGGCGGTGGCGGACTCCGTGCGCCGGCGGCGGCGCAGGGCACGGCGACGCCGGTCCGCGGTCGCGTCGTCGGACGGGGAGGCAGCGGCGGAGGCGGCATGCTCCGGTGGCAGGGTGAGCGGGGCGGGTAGGCGCGGCATGGGTCCTCCTCAGCGCGGGATGAGCAGTGCGGCGTCGGCCTGGCGGGCGCAGTCGTGCAGGGCCTGCGCGGGGGTGCTGCGGCCGAGCAGCACCGCGGTGACGGCCTGGCCGAGCGCTTCGGAGATCTGCGGGTAGGCCGCGTGGTTGGGGCGGACCCTGGCGGTCTCCAGGGCCTTGGTGAAGACGTTGAGGCCGGCCGTCTCACGGGTCTTGCGGGTCCACTGCGGCAGGGCCTGGGTGGCCCGGCTGAGCGGGAGGCTGCCGGCCTGGACATCCCACTGCACGTCCTGGGCCGGCTGCATCAGCCAGGTCAGGAAGGTGCGGGTGGCGGCGACGCGGGCCTCGCCGTTGTCGAACGCGGTCCAGGTGTCGGGTCCCGAGATGGTGATCGGGCGGCGGCTGTAGCTGGGCAGCGGCACCACGTGGTAGTCGGTCTTCGCCTGGACGATGTCCGGCAGTTGCCACGGGCCGGTGGCGACCATGCCCATCCGGCCGGAGAGGAACACCTGGTACATCTGCTCGCTGCCCGGCTTGGGGTCGATGTAGACGCTGCGGTCGCGGGCCAGGGCGGCGACGGTCTCCAGCGCCTTGACGCCGGTGTCCCGGAAGCCGATGTGCTTGCCGTCGCCGGCGACGACCTCACCGCCGAGGTCCCACACCATCGGCCAGATCCGCCACACGGTGTCCTCGTCGCCCGCGCCGGGCCAGCCGGTGCCGTAGACCCCGGCGCGGGAGTCGGTGAGGGCGCGGGCGGTGTCGACGAACTCCTGCCAGGTCCAGCCCGGTTGCGGCAGGGCGAGGCCCTTGGCGGCGAAGATCTTCTTGTTGCACACCACCGCGAGGGAGTCCAGCAGGGCGGGCGCGGCGCGGACCCGGCCGTTGACGGTGACCGCGGCGCGGGCCGGCGCCCAGAACCGGCTCCAGGGCGTGGGGCCGGACCGGACGGTGGCGGTGAGGTCGACGACCTTGGGGCTGCGGGCGATGCTCGCCAGGTCGGAGCCGAAGATGTAGGCGATGTCGGGGTAGGAGCCGGAGGCCAGGGCCGCGGTGACCTTCTGCAGCATCGCGTCGGACAGCACGCCGCCGCCGATGTCGACCCGGATGCCCGGGTGCGTGCGCTGGAACTCCGCGACCAGGGCGGCGATCGCCGCCTTGCCGGTGTCGGTCTGGCCGTGCCACATCTCGATGGTGACCGGGCCGCCGGCCGCGGCCCCGCTGCCGCCGCCGCACGCGGCGAGCAGCGATCCGGCAGCGGTCGCGGCCGACCCCGCGGCGCCCGCCCGCAGCAGGGTGCGGCGGGAGGGCCCGGTGGCCGGGCGGGGTGATCGGAGGGCGGCGGAGGGAAGGGGCATGGGTCACCACCGGTGGCGAAGGGGCGTGCGGGGAACGGTTCGGCGAGCCGGCGGCCGGGGAGACGGCGGGCCGGAGAACCGGGAGACCGGGAAACCAAAGAACTGGACAACCGGACAAGCGGAGAACGCGGACAGAGGGAGCGGGCGAGGACGGGCTGTGGGGGGCCGGGGGTACTGCGGCCGCAGCCGTCCGCGCATACGGCCACGGCGCCACGGATACGGGTACGGATACGGCTACGGGTGCGGCTTGCGGGTCAGCGCGGTGGGCGGTGCGGTAAAGGAGCGCAGGGCCGGGCCGCGGGCAGGCCGGTTCGCCGTCCCGCGGCCCGCCCGGTCAGCACGTCTTCCGCACGTACCCTGAGCTGCCGGCGGGGGACACGTCGCGGTCGCGGCGGACGATGCTCAGCTGGTCGCCCCAGCCGGAGCACGCCTTGGTGAGCCCCTTGGCCGTGTACTCGATGACGATCACGTGATCGCCGAACGCGGCGGTGTAGTCGCCGCATTCGTTGTACGTGCCGCACTCCTCGGCGACCGCGAAGTCCAGGCCGTTGGCGGTGCGGTCGCCGGCCAGCTCCACGGTGTTCTTCTGGGCGATGGCCAGGCCCTTGGAGTGCGCGTGCGCGGACAGCAGCCCGATGTACGCCTCGGCCTCGGCGGGGGTCAGCAGCTTCTTGGACCGGCTGTAGCTGTCGTAGTTGTCCGGCTCGACGGCCTGGTAGCCCTTGGCCGCGCACTGGTCGATCCAGGCGCCGACCTTGTCGGCGATCCGGGTCCGTTTGGCGGCGGTGCTCACGTCGAGCAGCGCCTCTCCCCAGTCCTGGTCGACGACGACCTTCCCGCTCGCGTCACGCAGCAGCAGGTCGGCGTCCCAGTCGCCCTCGGCGCCCGGCTGGACCTGGAAGGCGTTGACGTAGCAGATGTTGTACAGGCCGGCGGCCGGCGGGTCGTCGTGGTCCCGGCTGACCACCTGCACGCCGGCCGGCGGGGTGTAGGCGCCGCCGATCTGGTAGTCGAAGCCGGCGTGGGCCGGCGGCAGTGCCACGGTCGCCGCCGGCGCCGCGGCCGCCCGGTGGGAGGCGGGCGCGGCGGCCGGGGTGTGGGCGCGCGGTGCGGTGGGGGCGGCGCCGGCGCGGTCGACGAGGACCAGCGGTACGGCGACGGCGGCGGCCGCGAGGGCGGCCAGAGCGGTGACGCGAGCGGAACGGACGCGAAGGCGCATCTTCGAGCTCCTGTGGGGAGAGGGTACGTCCCCGCCTCGGACGCGCACGCGGTCCTGGCGACTTTGTCCGGGCTTGCGGCGCGACGGCCGGCCACCGGCTAGGCGTACCTCTGACGCCGGTGCTCATATCCGGCGTTGGCAGGGAGTTAAGCGTCAAGAATCCGTCATGTCAACCGCGCGAACATGAGCGATCGATGCGCGAGACTGCCCCACTGTGGTCAACTACGCGCATGATCACTCATGTTCTGCGCACGATCGCTCCCGGCGACGCCCTGCCGTGCGCGCGGCTCAGCGCTCGCCGAGCGCCGAGTCCTCGCGGTCCAGGTCGGTCTGCAGCCGCCGCCGGGTGGTGTCGCTGATCTCGTGGTCGTCGTACAGGCGCCGCAGTTCGGTGTTCTGCACCGCGATGATCTCGTGGCGCAGGTCGCGGTAGGCGGCGTCGGCCGAGTCGGCCGGCGGGCCGCCGCTCTCGTCGTCGAGGCGGGCGCTCAGGTTGCGCTGCATGCGCGTGAGGGTGGCCTCCGGGACGGTCTCCAGGTCGGTGAGCTGGTCCAGGTGGTCCAGCGCGGCGCGGGTCAGGGCGTCGCGGGCGTGCAGCTCCTCCTTGGCGGTGTGCTCGGGCTCCAGGGCGAGGCCCGAGCGGTTCACCACCGGGCCCAGCGTCAGCCCCTGGACGACCAGGGTGAGCACCACCACCGCGGTGGTCAGCACCAGCACGAGTTCGCGCCCGGGCAGCGGGTGCCCGCTGTCGGCGACCAGCGGGATCGACAGCGCGGCGGCCAGCGGCATCACCCCGCGGGTGCCGGCCCAGGTGACCACGGCGGCCGTCCGCCACGACGGCCCGTCGCGGCGCGGTCTGGCCACCGCGGCCAGCGGGAGCATCCACAGGATGCGGATGCCGAGCAGCGCCACGGCGATGACGGCGGCCTGCAGCGGCCACTTGCCGGTGTCGGCCGGCAGGTCCCGGACCAGTGCGGGCAGTTCGAGGCCGACGATGCTGAACACGACGCTCTCCAGCAGGAACACCACGACCGCGTAGACCGCGTGCACCTGCAGCCGGATCCGCGCGTCGCTGAGCCGGTGGCCGGACCGGCCGAGCAGCACGCCCGCGACGACCACCGCGGTGACGCCCGAGGTGTGCGCCGACTCGGCGAGGACGTAGGCGGCGTAGGGGGTGACGAGCGCGATCACGGTGTCCAGCACGGGGTCGGTGGTCCGCCGGCGGATCAGCGCGACCAGGCCGGCCGTCACCGCGCCGACGGCGGTGCCGCCGCCGGCCAGCAGCGCGAACTGGCCGACGGCCATGGGCCAGTGGACGGTGCTGGAGGCGACGGCGATGCCGACGGCCACCTTGAACAGCACCAGCGACGTCGCGTCGTTGAAGAGGCTCTCGGCCTGCACCAGCACCTGGACCCGGCCGGGCAGCGACAGCCGCCGCCCCAGCGCGGTGACCGCCACCGGGTCGGTACTGGCCAGCACCGCGCCGAGCACGAAGGCCATGGACGCGGGCAGCGGGGTGATCGCCATCACGATCGCGCCGACGGCCGCGGCCGAGGCGAGCACCAGGCCGAAGGCCAGCACGGTCACCGGGCGCCACACCTGTTTGAGGTCCCGTAGCGACAGTTCCTCGGCGGAGGCGTACAGCAGCGGCGGCAGCACGACCAGGGCGATGGTGTGCGGCGGGACGTGCAGGGCCGGGGTGCCGGGTATCAGCGCCACCCCGAGGCCGGCCAGCACCAGCAGGGACGGTGCGGGGATCCGCCATCGCCGGGCGAAGGTGGCCACCGCGGTGGCCAGAACCACCAGGAAAAGGATCGTCCCGACGGCGCGCATGAAAGCGGTCTCCTGCCTGTGCGGCGGGGACTCTGCCACCACGTATGACAGACCACACCCCGCGCCGACCAGACTTCCCGGCTCACCACCGGCATTTTATCGGGCTTTTGACGCGGCTCGCGCACGGGTGCCCGCGGTGGCGCGCCGGGGGACGGTGCATATCCCCTCAAGTGCCGCGGGCGCGGGCGCCGTCAAGGCTGGAAACGGTACCCGAGACCCGGCTCGGTGAGCAGGTGGCGGGGGGTCGCCGGATCGGGTTCGAGCTTGCGGCGCAGGCCGGCCATGAACACGCGCAGGTAATTGGTGTTGCGCACATGGTCACTGCCCCACACCTCGGACAGCAGCTCACGCCCGGTGACCAGGCGGTCGGGGTTGCGCAGCAGCAGCGAGAGCAGGCGCCATTCCGTGGGCGTGAGGTGTACCGGGTCGCCGGACCTCCCGTCGGTGCGGCTGATCGCGTACGCGCCGAGGTCGATCGTGTAGCGGCCGAGGACGACCTGCTCCGGCGGGTGCAGCGCGGCCGGCCTGCGCAGCACGGCGCGCAGCCGGGCGGCGAGTTCGTCGATGGAGAAGGGCTTGGTGACGAAGTCGTCGGCGCCCGCGTCGAGCGCCTCGACGCGGGTGGCGATGCCGGCGCGACCGGACACCACCACGACGGGCACGTCGCCCCAGGCGCGCAACGAGCGCAGCACGTCGAGGCCGTCGAGATCGGGCAGGCCGAGGTCGAGCAGCACCGCCTCGGGGGCGCTGCGGGCCGCCAGTTCCAGCGCGGTCCCGGCGTCCGACGCGGCCACGACCGAGAAGTCGAAGGCGCGCAGCCCGATGCCCAGGGCCTTGAGCATGGGCGGATCGTCCTCGACGACGAGCACCCGCTTCACTGCCCCGCTCCTTCGTTGGCACGCCTGCCGTGCACGGCACCTCCTCGGGCGGCGCCCGGCCGTGCCGGCGCCGCCAAGAACCACTGCACCCACCCAACGTGCATGAGCCTGTAGGGGCCACCGTGTTAACGCGTTCCTGGCAGGGCCCGACATCACATTGACGGGTCCTTGACGCGTCCCGCGGGCAGCGGTAACGCCGCGTTCACGCCTTCCACCTGGGGACGTACGCCGTGAGGCCGATTGCGCCGTCAAGGCAGCGTCAATAGCCCGTCCGGTGGCGTCAGGGCTCCGCTAACGCGGTAAGGCCAAGGCTCTGGGCAGGGGTTTGCTAGCGGAGCACCGACAAACGGTGCGTTCCAATCCCGCTACCGCACAACGACCTCCGGGGTGCCCCGAACATGTCAGATCTAGCCTTCATCGCCATCACCGTGGCGGTCTTCGCCGTCCTCGCCCTCATCGTCAAGGGGGTCGAGAAGCTGTGAGCGCGGAGAACATCGTCGGCCTCGTCGTGGCCTGCGGCCTGCTCGGCTATCTCGTGCTGGCCCTGATCTTCCCGGAGAAGTTCTAGTGAACGACACCCTCGCCGGCTGGCTCCAGGCCCTCGCGCTGATCGGCGCGCTGGCCCTCTCGTACCGGCCACTGGGCGACTACATCGCCCACGTCCTGACCACGCCCAAGCACCTGCGTGCCGAGCGCTTC
Source organism: Actinomycetes bacterium (assembly GCA_009783685.1). GTDB lineage: Bacteria > Actinomycetota > Actinomycetes > Streptomycetales > Streptomycetaceae > Actinacidiphila. The sequence continues at coordinate 12,789 of WRCZ01000004.1, read as the reverse complement.
CTCTACCGGCTCGGCGGCGTCAACGCCGACGTGGACCAGCGCTGGCCGGTCTACCTGCGCAGCGTCCTGGCGTTCTCCGCGGTCTCCGTGATCTTCCTGTACGCCTTCCAGCGGTTGCAGAGCCATCTGCTGCTGGCGATCGGGATGAAGGCGGTTCCGCCGGGGACCGCCTTCAACACCGCCGCGTCCTTCGTGACCAACACCAACTGGCAGTCGTACTCGGGCGAGACGACCATGGGCCACCTCGTGCAGATGGCCGGCCTGGCGGTGCAGAACTTCGTGTCCGCAGCCGTCGGCATCGCGGTGGTGGCCGCCCTGATCCGGGGCTTCACCCGCAAACGCACCGACCGGATCGGCAACTTCTGGGTCGACCTGACCCGCGTCACCGTCCGGGTGCTGCTGCCGATCGCCTTCGTCTTCGCGATCGTCCTGGTCGCGGCGGGCGCGGTGGAGAACCTGCACGGGGTGCACGAGATCTCCACCATCGTCGGCGACAAGCAGTCGATCACCGGCGGCCCGGTGGCCTCGCAGGAGGTCATCAAGGAACTCGGCACCAACGGCGGCGGCTTCTACAACGCCAACTCCGCCCACCCGTTCGAGAACCCCAACGCGTTCACCAACTGGCTGGAGATCTACCTGCTGCTGGTCATCGCCACCTCGCTGCCGCGCACCTTCGGCACGATGGTCGGCGACAAGCGCCAGGGGTACGCCATCGTCTCGGTGATGGCCCTGATCTGGGTCGCCTCGGTGGTCCTGGTCACCGTCAACGAGCTGCACAGCGTCAGCAGCACCGCGGGCCACGCGGCCGGCGGGATGATGGAGGGCAAGGAACAGCGGTTCGGCATCTGGGCGTCCGCCCTGTTCGCCACGTCGACCACCCTCACCTCCACCGGCGCCGTCAACTCCTTCCACGACTCGTACACGCCGGGCGGCGGCGGGATGACGATCTTCAACATGATGCTCGGCGAGATCGCGCCCGGCGGTACCGGGTCCGGCCTCTACGGCATCCTCATCCTCGCGGTCATCACGGTCTTCGTGGCCGGTCTGATGGTCGGCCGCACCCCGGAGTACCTGGGCAAGAAGCTCGGCAGCCGGGAGATGAAGTTCGCCTCCCTGTACATCCTCACCACCCCCGCGATCGTCCTGATCGGCGCCGGCACGGCCATGTCGCTGCGCGGCGAGCGCGCGAACATGCTCAACTCCGGCCCGCACGGCTTCTCCGAGGTGCTGTACGCGTTCACCTCCGCGGCCAACAACAACGGTTCGGCGTTCGCCGGCCTGACCGTGTCGTCGGACTGGTGGAACACCGCGCTGGGCCTGGCCATGCTCTTCGGCCGTTTCCTGCCCATGATCTTCGTCCTGGCGCTGGCCGGTTCGCTGGCCAGGCAGCAGCCGGTCCCGGTCACCACCGGCACCCTGCCCACCCACCGGCCGCAGTTCGTCGGCCTGCTCAGCGGCGTGATCCTGATCGTCGTGGGCCTCACCTACTTCCCCGCCCTCGCGCTGGGTCCGCTCGCGGAAGGTCTGCACTGATGTCGTCCCCGACCACCCTCGAACCCCCGGTGCCCACCGGGGGAAGCCGCGGCCCCTCCGGGCATCGCGTCACCGGCGGCCTGCTGGATCCCAAGCAGCTGCTCATCGCGCTGCCGGACGCGGCACGCAAGCTCGACCCGCGCGTCATGGTCCGCAATCCGGTCATGTTCGTGGTCGAGGTCGGCGCGGTGCTCACCACGCTGTCCGCGATCAAGGACCCCAGCGTCTTCGCCTGGGTGATCACCGTCTGGCTGTGGCTGACCGTGGTCTTCGCCAACCTGGCGGAGGCCGTCGCGGAGGGCCGCGGCAAGGCGCAGGCGGAGACGCTGCGCAAGACCAAGACCGACACCGTCGCGCGCCGGCTGGGCGACTGGAAGCCCGGCGCCGCCGCCCCCCGCGAGGAGGAGGTGCCCGCGGCCTCGCTGTCGCTGGGCGACCACGTCGTGGTGGAGGCCGGGCAGATCATCCCCGGTGACGGCGACGTCGTCGAAGGCGTCGCGTCGGTGGACGAGTCGGCGATCACCGGCGAGTCCGCGCCCGTCATCCGGGAGTCCGGCGGCGACCGGTCCGCGGTCACCGGCGGGACGAAGGTCCTGTCGGACCGGATCGTCGTCAGGATCACGTCCAAGCCGGGCGAGACCTTCATCGACCGGATGATCGCCCTCGTGGAGGGCGCGGCCCGGCAGAAGACGCCGAACGAGATCGCGCTGAACATCCTGCTGGCCTCGCTCACCATCGTCTTCCTGCTGGCCGTGGTCACCCTGCAGCCGTTCGCGGTCTTCGCGGGTGCCGAGCAGACGATCGTGGTCCTGGTGGCCCTGGTGGTCGCCCTGATCCCGACGACCATCGGCGCGCTGCTGTCGGCCATCGGCATCGCCGGCATGGACCGGCTGGTGCAGCGCAACGTGCTGGCCATGTCGGGCCGCGCCGTCGAGGCCGCGGGCGACGTGAACACCCTGCTGCTGGACAAGACCGGCACCATCACGCTCGGCAACCGGGAGGCCGCCGAGTTCCTGCCGGTCGGGGACGTCAGCGTGGCGGAGCTCGCGGACGCGGCGCAGCTGTCGTCGCTGTCCGACGAGACGCCCGAGGGCCGGTCCATCGTGGTGCTGGCCAAGGAGCGGTACGGCCTGCGGGCCCGCGCCGAGGGCGAGCTGCCGCACGCGGAGTTCGTTCCGTTCACCGCGCAGACCCGGATGTCCGGCGTCGACCTCGACGAGGACGGCGACCGGCGCTCGCTGCGCAAGGGTGCCGCGACCGCGGTCATGCAGTGGATCCGCAACAACGGCGGCCACCCGACCCAGGAGGTCGGCCCGATGGTCGACTCCATCGCGGCCAGCGGCGGCACTCCGCTGGTCGTCGGCGAGGTGGTCCAGCGCGGCGGCGAGAGCACCGCCACCGTCCTGGGCGTCATCAACCTCAAGGACGTGGTCAAGGCCGGGATGCGCGAGCGGTTCGACGAGCTGCGCCGGATGGGCATCAAGACCGTGATGATCACCGGCGACAACCCGCTGACCGCCAAGGCGATCGCGGACGAGGCCGGCGTGGACGACTTCCTCGCCGAGGCCACGCCCGAGGACAAGATGGCGCTGATCAAGAAGGAGCAGGAGGGCGGCAAGCTCGTCGCGATGACCGGGGACGGCACCAACGACGCCCCCGCCCTCGCGCAGGCGGACGTCGGCGTGGCCATGAACACCGGCACCTCGGCCGCCAAGGAGGCCGGGAACATGGTGGACCTGGACTCCAACCCGACCAAGCTCATCGAGATCGTGGAGATCGGCAAGCAGTTGCTGATCACCCGCGGCGCGCTGACCACCTTCTCGATCGCCAACGACGTGGCGAAGTACTTCGCGATCATCCCCGCGATGTTCACCTCGGTCTACCCGGGCCTGGACAAGCTCAACATCATGGGCCTGCACAGCCCGACGTCGGCGATCTCCTCGGCGATCATCTTCAACGCCCTGATCATCGTGGCCCTCATCCCGCTCGCCCTGCGCGGCGTGCGCTACCGGCCCTCGACGGCCTCCCAGCTGCTCAGCCGGAACATCTGGGTCTACGGCCTGGGCGGCCTGGCACTGCCGTTCGCCGGCATCAAGCTCATCGACCTGATCATCCAGTTCATCCCCGGTCTGCGCTGACCGGGGAAGAAGGCAGCCATCATGCCCAGTTCCCTTCCCGCCGCGGTGCGCAACCACCTGGCCGCCCTGCGGATGCTGCTGGTGCTCACCGTGATCACCGGCATCGCCTATCCGCTGGTCGTCACCGGGATCGCGCAGACCGCGTTCAGCCACCAGGCCAACGGCTCGCTCGTGCATCTGAACGGCCACGTCGTCGGCTCCAGCCTCATCGGCCAGAACTTCAACCTGATGAAGAACGGCAAGGACACCGGAAAGCCGGACCCGAAGTGGTTCCAGCCGCGCCCGTCCGCGGGCGGCTACGACCCGCTGGCCTCCGGTGCCTCCAACCTCGGCCCGAACAACGCCGACCTGGTCAAGACGATCAAGGAGCGCAGGGCCGCGGTCGCCGCGTTCGACGGCGTCAACCCCAAGGACGTGCCGGTCGACGCCGTCACCGCCTCCGGCTCCGGCCTCGACCCGGACATCTCGAAGGCCTACGCCGACGAGCAGGTCGACCGGGTCGCCAGGGCCCGCGGGCTCGACCCGGCCGCCGTGCGCAAGCTGGTGGCCGACAACACCCACAGCCGGGCCGTCGGATTCCTCGGCCAGGACTACGTCAACGTCGTCAACCTCAACCTGGACCTGGCCAAGGCCGGCTAGGCACCGTCCGTCAACCGCACATGAGCACGACCGCCCCCGGTCACCGCGGAGCGTCCCGGCCACCACGGCCCGGCCGTCCGCGGTGGCCGGGCGGCGGCGCGTCCGGTCAATTCACGCAAGGAGGGAGCCCGGTGGCATCCACCGCCGTCTCCGACCCGGATCAGCCGTCGTACGCACGGCCCGGCAGGCTGAAGGTGTTCCTCGGTGCGGCGCCCGGCGTCGGCAAGACGTACCGGATGCTCGACGAGGGCAGGCGCCGCGCCGCCCGCGGCACCGACGTGGTCGTGGCGTTCGTCGAGTGCCACCGGCGGCCGCACACCGAGGAGATGCTGGAGGGCCTGGAGATCGTCCCCCGCGTGGTGCGCGACTACCGTGGCACGACGCTGACCGAGATGGACCTCGACGCGGTCCTGGAGCGCGCCCCGCAGGTGGCCCTGGTCGACGAGCTGCCGCACACCAACGTGGCGGGCGGCCGGCACGCCAAACGCTGGGAGGACATCGACGAGCTGCTGGCCGCGGGGATCGACGTCATCACCACGGTCAACATCCAGCACCTGGAGTCGCTCAACGACGTCGTCCACAAGATCACCGGGGTGCCGCAGCGCGAGACCGTGCCCGACGAGGTGGTCCGCAGGGCCGACCAGATCGAGCTGGTCGACATGCCGGCCGACGCGCTGCGCCGCAGGATGGCGCACGGCAACGTCTACGCGCCGGAGAAGGTCGACGCGGCGCTGTCCCACTACTTCCGGGTCGGCAACCTCACCGCGCTGCGCGAGCTGGCGCTGCTGTGGGTGGCCGGGCGGGTCGACGAGGCGCTGCAGAAGTACCGGTCGGAGCACGGCATAGGAGGGGTGTGGGAGACCCGGGAGCGGGTGGTGGTCGCGCTCACCGGAGGGCCCGAGGGCACCACGCTGATCCGCCGCGCCGCGCGGATCGCCGACCGGTCCGCCGGCGGCGACCTGCTCGCCGTGCACATCGCCCGCAGCGACGGGCTGGCCGAGGCGTCACCGGCCGCGCTGGCCAAGCAGCGGGCGCTGGTCGAGTCGCTGGGCGGCACCTTCCACTCCGTCGTCGGCGACCACGTGCCCTCCGCGCTGCTGGACTTCGCGCGCGCCGAGAGCGCCACCCAGCTGGTGATGGGCACCAGCCGGCGCGGCCGGCTCTCGCACTTCGTCACCGGGCGGGGCGTCGGCGAGACCACGGTGGAGATGTCCGGCGACATCGACGTCCACATGGTCACCCACGAGCGCGCCGGCCGCGGCCGGCTGCTGCCCACCCCGAACAGCAGCCTGTCGCGGGTACGGAAGGTGGCCGGCCCGGTCACCGGCCTGGTGCTGCCGATCGTGCTCACGATGATCCTCAGCCACACCCGCGGGACCCTGAACCTGACCACCGACGCCCTGCTGTTCCTGCTCGCGGTGATGGGCGTGGCGTGCATCGGCGGCGTGGTCTCCGCGCTGCTGGCCTCGATCACCGCGTCGCTGCTGCTGAACTGGTTCTTCATCCCGCCGATCCACCAGTTCACCATCGGCGAGACCAACAACGCCCTGGCCCTGGTGGTCTTCGCGATGGCCGCGGTGACCGTGGCGACGATCGTCGACCACTCGCTGCGGCTCTCGCGGCGGGCGGCCAACGCGACCGCGGAGGCCGAGACGCTGTCCTCGATGGCCGGCAGCATCCTGCGCGGCGAGCAGGGCGTCGACATGCTGCTGCAGCGCACCCGCGAGGCGTTCGGCATGGAGTCGGCGGAACTGGCGCACCGCACGGACGTCGACGCCGAACTGGCCGCGGCCGGCGGCGGGCACAAGGCCGACCTGGTCACCGCGCCGGTCGGCCCCGACGACGTCCTGGTGCTGCGCGGGCGCCGGCTGGCCGCCTCCGAGCGCCGGGTGTTCGTCGCCTTCGCCGGCCATGTGGCCGCCGCGCTGGAGCGGGCCCGGCTGGCCGAGGCCGCGGCCGAGGTGGAGCCGGTCAAGGCGGCCGACCGGATGCGCACCGCGCTGCTGGCCGCGGTCAGCCACGACCTGCGCACCCCGATCGCCAGCGGCTGGGCGGCGATCAGCAGCCTGCGCAGCCGCGAGGTGCGCTTCTCCGACGAGGACCGCGACGAACTGCTCGCCACCGCCGAGGAGTCGCTGGTCCGGCTGAACCGGCTGGTGGACAACCTGCTCGACATGAGCAGGCTGCAGGCCGGCGCGCTCACCCTCAACCTCCAGCCGACCGCGCTCGCCGAAGTGCTGCCGATGGCCCTCGACACGCTGCCGGCGACGAGGACGCCGGTGGTCACCCAGGGCGTCGCGGAGACCGCGGACATCCTGGCCGACCCGCCGCTGCTGGAGCGGGTGATCGCCAACCTGGTGGCGAACGCGGTACGGCACACCCCGCCCGGCGGCAAGGTCCTGGTCAGCGGGAGCGCCCTCGGCGAGCGCGTCGAGCTGCGCGTCATCGACCAGGGGCCGGGGCTGCGGCCGGAGGACCACGACCGGATCTTCGAACCGTTCCAGCGCATGGGCGACACCGACAACACCACCGGGCTCGGGCTGGGCCTGGCCCTGTCCCGCGGCCTGACCGAGGCCATGGACGGCACCCTCACCCCCGAGGAGACGCCCGGCGGCGGGCTGACGATGGTGGTCTCCCTCCCCGCGGCCGGCGGGTCACCGCTACCGCCCGAGCAGGTCGGGGATGGGCCGGGCCGGCTGGACGCCCAGGACGTCTGAGCGGCGGGTGCGGAGGGTGGGGCTTCGGGGGTGCCGGCGGCGGGGTGCCGGCGCCGTCCCGCGGTGGGCGGGTCGCGCGGGGCGGGTGTCCGCACCGTCTGAGCGGCGGGTGCAGGGGGGTGGGGCTGCGGGGGGTGCCGGCGCCGTCCCGGGGCGGGCAGGGTCGGGCGGGGCGGAGGTGCGGGGGTGCCGGCGGCGGGCTGCCGGCGCCGTCCCGGGGTGGGCGGATCGCGCGGGGCGGGTGTCCGCACCGTCTGAGCGGCGGGTGCGGGGGGGCCACAGCGCCGTCCCGGGGCGGGTGTCCGCGGCCGGGAGCGGCGCGGCTCGGGGCGGTCAGTCGAGTCCGGAGGCCCGCAGGATCGCGCGGGCCTCGCCGTCCACGCGCCGGCCCAGCCCGGTCAGCACCCGGGCCCCGGTGCGCAGGGTGCCGCGCTCCTGAGAGCGGTGCACCCCGCTCTCCAGCAGGTGCCACAGCACGGGATCCGCGACGACGACCTCGGCGTCGATCTCGGCCCGGCCGCCGTGGATGTCGCGCAGCACCAGGCTGCACGCGAGGTCGCCGATCAGCCACATGCCGGACAGCGCGTCGGTCCGCACCCTGCGGGTGCGCAGCGGCCCGCGCACGGTCAGCCAGCCCTCCCCCGCGACCACCTGGGCGGGCCACAGCATGGCGAGGACGACCAGCGCGATGCCGCAGGTGAGGAGGGTGTGCAGCAGGCTGAGGTCGCCGGTGTCCCACTCGGCGAGCTCGGCCAGGACGAAGGCCGCGCAGGCACATCCGATCGCCCAGCGGCGGTCACTGCGCCAGCCGTGGGCGCGGGCGGTGTCGCGCACCGTCCCGGGTCCGGAGGACCGGCCGCCCGCGACGAGCGGTGGCTGGCTGTGGCGCCTTCCCATGTCTCCGACGCTAGGAGCATCGCCCGCGCGCGGGACCCGGCTCTTACGGTGTCCTGACGCGGAATTCCGCATCCCTGACGCCTTCTTGACACCGTCCGGCCGGGCGCCGCTCAGAGCGCCCTGAGCCGGAACCGCAGCCGGCAGATCACCGCGTCGGTGTCGCGCCGCACCGCGTGCGCGACGACCGCGCCGCGCTGGTTCTGCAGCAGCCGCTGCCAGGCGTGGCACGGCTCGATCTCCGCTATCAGCACGGTGATCCGGGTACCGGGGTGCGCGGCGGCCAGCGCCCGCACGTAGCCGGCCAGCGGGCGGCCGAGATCGCGGTGGGCGGAGGGCAGTTCGACGAGGTCGACGCCCGGGGACCACAGCGCCCAGTCGCGGTGCAGCGCCTCGGTGCGCTCCCGGTCCTCAGGGTGCGTGACGGTGACCGCGTGCACCTCGTCGCCGAGGGACACGGCCGCGGTCAGCGCCTCCGTGGTCAGCCGGGACAGGGACGCGACGGGCACCACGACCAGCGAGCGATCCCGGTGCGGCGCCGCCGGCACCCTGCCGAGGTCCAGGGCGGCGCCCATCCGGCCGTAGCTGCGGTGCACCATCTCGAAGCAGGCGACCAGCGCCGGCACCGACAGCACGATCAGCCAGGCGCCCGCGGTGAACTTGGTGGCGGTCACCACGACCGCGGCGACACCGGTGAGCAGCGCGCCGAACCCGTTCAGCAGCGCCTTGCGCCGCCAGTGGGCGACCCTGGCCTGCCGCCAGTGCCGCACCATGCCGACCTGGCAGAGGGTGAAGCCGATGAACACGCCGATCGCGAAGAGCGGGACCAGGGTGTTGGTGTCGCCGCCGGACGCGACCAGCAGCACGGCGGAGACGGCGGCCAGGGCCAGCACGCCGTAGCGATGCACCTGGCGGTCGGCCTTCAGCGCGAACAGGTGCGGCAGGTAGTTGTCGCGGGCGAGCAGGCCCATCAGGACGGGCAGTCCGCCGAAGGAGGTGTTGGCGGCCAGCCCCAGCAGCACCATCGTGGCGAACTGGACGACGTAGAAAGCCCAGTTGTGGCCGAGAGAGGCATCCGCGAGCTGGGCGAGCACGGTGGTGCCGGCCACCGGCTGCAGGTGGAAGCGGCCGATGAGCACCGCCAGCCCGATGAGCATCACGCCGAGCAGCCCGCCCAGGGCCAGCTCGGTGTGCTGGGCCCGGCGCACGGCGGGCGCGCGGAACGACGGCACCGCGTTGGCCACCGCCTCGACGCCGGTCAGCGCGGAGCAGCCGGAGGCGAACGCCTTGAGCAGGAGCAGCGCGCCGACGGTGGAGGCGTTCGACGCCAGGACCGTGGCGTGGCCGTCTGCGGCGGCGGTGCTGACCGGGGAGTCGCGGAACAGCCCCACCGCGATGATCGCCAGGATCGACACCACGAACACCGCGGTCGGCACCACGAACGCCTTCGCGGAGTCGACGATGCCGCGCAGGTTCACGCCGGTGACCAGCGCGAGCACGCCCAGGCACAGCCACACCCGGTCGCCGTACAGGGCGGGGAACGCCGAGGTGAGCGCCGCGACGCCGGCCGTCACCGAGACGGCCACGTTCAGCACGTAGTCCAGGATCAGCGAGGCCGCCGTCACCAGGCTGGTACGGCGGCCGAGATGCCGTTTGGCGACGGCGTACGAGCCGCCGCCGTCGGGGAACGCCTCGATCACCTGCCGGTAGGAGGCCACCAGGAAGGCCAGCAGCCCGGCGATGCTCAGCGTCACCGGCAGGGTGAAACCCAGCCCGTGCGCGCCGGCAGCCGCCAGCACCAGGACGATCGCCTCCGGCCCGTAGGCCACCGACGCGAGCGCGTCCAGCGACAGCGCGGAGACGCCCTGCAGGGCGGACAGCCGGTGCCGGTCCCCGGCGGAATCGTCCGGGCCGGTATGCGGGGGTTGCGTGGGCTCCCGGCCCGCGTCCTGCGTGGTCGTCGAAGCGGGCATCGGCGTCTCCTGAGGTGAGTCGGACACCTCAGCGTGCGCTCCCGCCGACGTTCCTTCTGCGGGCCCATACGCGGTCCTTGCGCGGCGTGGCGCCGCCTTCACGCGTTCTTGACACCGTCCTGCGCGCCGCCGTCCCCGGCGGGATGCGTCCCGGTGCCGGCGGCCGGGGCCGCGCTGCCGACCTCGGCCAGGGCGTCGCGCAGTTCCCGCAGGTGCGGGGGCTGGGCTCCGGGGCGGGTGGTCGCCAGCGCGCCGGCCGCCACGGCCTGCCGCAGCGCCTGCGCCACTTCCTGCGGCGCGGCCGGGATCCGCACCGTCCGGGCGCCGCCGGGACCCGGTGCGAACATCGCGGCCAGCAGCGCGGACTGGAAGGCGTCGCCCGCGCCGATGGTGTCGGCGACCGCCGTCACCGGGGCCGGCACCGGCACCTCAGCGCCGGCCGTGAAGCCGGTGGCGCCCCTCTCGCCGCGGGTGAGCACCGCCAGCCGGGGCCCGAGCGCGAGCAGGGACCGCGCGGACCGGGCGGGGTCCTGCCCCGGATACAGCCAGGCCAGGTCCTCCTCGCTGGCCTTGACCACGTCGGCGGCCCGGGCGATCCGCTCGGCGGCCGCGCGGTAGGCGTCGCGGTCCGGCTGCACGGCGGGCCTGACGTTGAGGTCGACGGCGACCGCGGTCCCCGGCCGCCCGTGCAGCCGGCGGCAGGCGTCGAGCACCCGCCCGGCGCCCGGTTCGACCACCGCGGCCAGCGACCCGGTGTGCAGCAGCGCGGTGTCCTCGGGGACCTCCAGGCGCTCGGGGTCCCAGGCGGCGAGGAAGTCGTACCGCGCCGAGCCGGTCGCGTCGTCCACGTAGGCCAGCGCGACCATGGTGCGCCCGGAGCAGGCGGGGGCGCGCAGCACGTCGAGCCCGGTGCCCGCGAGGTACTCCCCCACCAGGGCGCCGGGCGCGTCGTCGCCCCAGGCGGTGATCAGCGAGACCGGCACGCCGAGCCGCTGCAGGCCGATGGCCACGTTGGCCGGGCTGCCGCCGGGATGCGGGGTCACGGTGCCGGCGCCGGTACGCCACACCAGGTCGACCAGGCTCTCGCCGACGACGGTGATCCGCCCGGTGGTGGTCATGGCTCCTGCCTTTCGCTGCCGTTGGGTGCTCGCGGCGGCCTGGCGGCCCCCGCCGCCTGGCGGCCCGCTCGGGCCCAGGTCACCGTACCCGGCGGCCGGGCAGGGGCCGCGCGCCGGCCGGGGCGGGAGGGTGCCGCCGGCCCGGGGCCCGCGCCGGACGTGCTCCTGGACGTGCTCCTGGACGTGCATGCTCCCGGACGTGCTTCTGAACGTGCTCCCGGACGTGCTCCCGGCGCCGTCACGCGCACAGCTCGTCGCCGAGCGCGCTGCGGGCGTAGAGGACCGCGCGGCCGTGCCGGGCCCGGTTCACCAGGCGCGCCTCGAACAGCACCCGCAGGTGCTGGCTGACCGCGCCGGGCGTGACGTCGAGGCGGCGGGCCAGCTCCGTCGTGGACGCGGGCTCGTCCAGCAGCAGGAGCAGCCGCGCCCGGGGCCCGCCCAGCAGCCGTGCCAGCGCCGGCGCCGCGGGCGGCGGCTCCAGGTGCTCCGCCATCGTGGCGCGGCCGCGCGCCGGGTAGGTGATGACCGGCGTGGCGCCGGGGTCGATGAAGGTGCTGGCGCCGCGGGCGAAGCAGGTGGGCACCAGCACCAGGCCCCGCCCGTCCACGTCGACGTGGTCGCGGGCCAGGGCCAGCGGCTGGTCCCACTGGATGGTGAGCGTCCCGTCGGCCCAGCGCAGCCGGTGGGCGAGATCGGCGAACAGCGCGTCCGCGCCGCCCTCGGCGAGCATCCGCGCCCGGTACACCAGGTCCGCCTGGAGCACCGACCGGGCCCGCGGCCACCAGGCGGGCGCCAGGCACCGCTCCCAGTACTCGGCCAGTGCCTCCGCGATCCGGTCGAGCAGCGCCTCCGGGTCGTCGCGGCCCTCCCTGAGCAGCGCGGGGAGGACGCGGTCGTGCGGCAGGAACGCCCGTTCCAGGTCGGGCAGGACGAGGTCGGGAGGGGTGGCCCGCAGCGCCGCCAGCTCGTCCTCGATGTCCGGCCAGGTGGTGGTGGGCCGGGGCGTGAGGAAGTCGGGGGTGAACCGGTTGGACGCGACGAGGGACCGCAGCAGCTCGCGGCCCGGCAGCGCCTCGAAGTCCGGGCGCATCCGGCGGAACCAGGGAGTCTGCTCGACGTAATAACCCGGGTGATCCCACATGCGCAGGCTCAACGTGGCCTCCTGAAGCGCCGAACAGGCGAAGGAGGTCGAGGCGAGGTCGGCAAGTGCCAGGCGGAAGCGGATCATTGAGCGCCAGGCTAAATCAGTTCCCGGCGGCGCGGGGAGCCGTTGTCATCGGAACATGGCCTCACCGTCCTCCCCGTCACCCGCACCGTCGTCCCCGACTGCCGCGTCCGCGGCGGCTGCTGCGCCCCCTGGCACGCCGCCCCCGCCGGCCGCCGGCGGCACCGGCCGCTTCCGGCGGCTCCTCCACGCGGACCCGGTGGTCCGGCGGCTGTCGTGGGTGGTGCTGGTCAACACCCTGGGCGACGGGTTGTTCATGACGGTCAGCGCCCTGTACTTCACCCGCGTCGCGGGACTGGGCGTGGGGCAGGTCGGCGCGGGCCTGACGGCCGCGGGCCTGTGCGGGGTCGTGGCGAGCATCCCGGCGGGCCGGGCCGCCGACCGCTGGGGCAGCCGCCGGGTGCTGATCGCGCTGAACGTCGCCGAGGCCGCCGGCATGGCCTGCTACGTCCTGGTGCACAGCTTCGCGGTGTTCCTGCTCGTGGTGTGCGCCGAGACCGCCGTGGACCGGGGCGCCGCCGCGGTGCGCAACGCGCTGTACGCCGACGCCCT
>WRCZ01000003.1 GCA_009783685.1 Actinomycetes bacterium | reverse complement strand
GCCGCGACGGCCGCGTTGAAGGCCGCGGTGGAGTCTGCGGCGCCGGTGGCGTCGGCTCCCTTGCTGGTCACCGACACCGAGCCCGACGGCTGGGCGAGTGCCGGGCCGACGTTCTCGAAGTCCACGAAGTCGATGGTCGTCGTGATGCCGCCGGACGGGACTTGCAGGGTGAAGGTGGTGCCCGCCGGATAGGTCTGCGACAGCAGCCGGTGCGCCTCGTCGTAGAAGTGGTGCGGGTTGGCGCCGGGGGTGTTGGTGAAGGGCAGCAGGGCGCCGTAGTACCAGCTGTAGGCGTTCGTCAGTGTCAGGTCGGGCTGCTGGGCGCCGTTGACGGAGAGCGACAGCGGCGCGGTGCGGACCGAGCCGTCCGCGGTGTCGGGGATGCTGTAGCGGAGGTCGAGGGAGTTCGTCGCCACGGGTGTGGTGAAGGTGACGTACTTGCCGCTGCCCGACAGCGTGACCGCCTTGCGGTACGACGCCTCGTCGGCGAGCTGACCCTGGGTGTAACTCGGGCCGATCACGGTGCCGTTGGTGACGGAGTTCTCCGCCTGCACCTCGGCGTAGGGCAGGTTCGCCCCGCTTCCGCCGGTGGCGGCGGCGACCGTGGCGGACGCGGGTGGGGCGGCCAGTGCGAGCAGTCCGGCGGAGGCCAGGAGGACTCCGGCGCTCACCGAGGCGAGCGCGCGGCGCGTCCTTGTCCGGGGCTTGGCGGCCGAGAACATCTCTTGCTCCTTTCGGTGCGGGGCGGCGTTCCCGCCGCCCCGCGGTCTCGTGGGGGTGGAGCACGTGCCGGCCCGGCCGGCCTTCGGAACCGGCCGCCGTCAGCCCGCCGCCACCCCGAGCGGCTGCTCGTCCAGGCCCGTCACGGCTCGCGGGGTGAAGCCCAGCAACCGGACGGCGGCAGCCGTGTCGATCGGCGTCCGGCGGCCGGGGAGGGGACGGCGCAGCGGGGTCTGCGGGTGGTAGGCGGCGATCAACTCCTGCGTGGGGTAGGGGGCGAGGATGTCCGGTGCCGAGGTGAACACGGCGTGGAAACCGCTGAGCGGGACCGTGACCGCCCGCCAGGCGACCTCGGCGGCGTCGTCGATGTCCAGGTAGGCCCAGGAGTCGGCGGCCGTCGCGCCCGGGTCGGCCAGCGTGACGGCCAGCCGCTCGGCCAGCCGGGTCTCGTCGGAGATGAAGGGGTAGCGGATCGCGACGACGTCCATGCCGTGGCGGTGGGTCATCATCCGGCCGGTGGCCTCGTCGGCCTGTTTGGACAGCGCGTACGGATCGGTGACCTGCAGCGGGAGTTGCTCGTCGATCGGGTAGTAGGCGGGGTGCAGCCGGGTGGCGGACCAGGCCAGTCCGAGGATGGAGTAGCTGCTGGCGATCATCGCCCTGGTGATGCCGGCCTGCCCGGCCTCCTCCAGCACCGTGAAGGTGGCCCGCGTGTTGTCGGCGAAGACCTCCAGCGGTGTGCCGTGGTGGGGCGAGGGCCGCGCGGCGAGGTGGATGACGGTGTCCACGCCGTCCAGCGCGTCGCGCACGGCCGCGGGGTCACCGGCGTCCCCGGTGACCACCCGGTCGACGGGCAGGTCCCCGGGGTCGTCCAGCACCAGCGCAGTGGCCTTGACGCCACGGGCGTGCAGCAGCCGGTTGACGGCTCTGCCGACCAGTCCGGCGCCGCCGGTGACGAGGACCCGCCGGGGCTGCCGGGCCTGGCCGGCGCGGGCGGCGGTCACGGGGCCTCCAGCCCGCCGTCGGGGCGGCGCACCCCGGCCGACCAGCTCTCGTGCAGGAACTTCGTCGGGGGGTGCTGCGCTGCCGCCTTCTCGTCCAGGTCCACGCCCCAGCCCGGTTCCGCGGACGGGGTGAGGTGGCCGTCGTGGACGACGGGCGTGCCGGGGAAGACCTCGTGGGTGGCGTCGTTGTAGTCGTGCGACTCCTGGAAGCCGAAGGCGGGCGTGGAGACGTCGACGGCGAGGTTCGCCGCCACGCCCACCGGGGAGATGTCGCCCGGCGAGTGGAACGCGGTCCGCACGCCGCACAGTTCGGCGAGCGCCACCAGCTTGCGGGTCGGCGTGAGGCCGCCCACCGAGGACGTGTGGAGCCGCAGCAGGTCCACGCCGCCGTCCCTGACCAGCCGGGCCGCGTCGGCCACCGAGCCGAGCTGCTCGCCGACCGCGATCGGCACCGGGGACGCGGCGCGCACCTCGGGCAGCCGGTCGTAGTGCTCGGGCGCGATGACGTCCTCCAGGAACGACAGCCCGTACGGTTCCAGGGCCCGGGCGAGGATCACCGCCTGCTTGGGCGTGAGCCGGCTGTGCACGTCGTGCATCAGGTTGATCTCGTGGCCCAGCCGCTCGCGGGCGGCGGCGAACAGCGCGGGCGTGCCGCGCACATAGCGTTCGGCGTCCCAGCCGTCGGGGTGCGGCGAGCGCGGATATCCGCCGGGACTGCCCGGGGCTCCGTAGGTGCCGAGGCCCGGCTGGCCGGTCTGCAGCCGCACGTTGCGGAAGCCGCGGGCGATGAACTCCTCGGCCTGGTCGAGGGTGGCCTCGATGGTCGGGGCGGCGGCGTGCGTGTAGACCTCGACCGCGGCCCGGGAGCGCCCGCCGAGCAGCTCGTACACCGGCAGTCCGGCGCGCTTGCCGGCGATGTCCCACAGCGCCTGGTCGACGCCGGACAGCGCGTTGTTCAGCACCGGGCCGTTGCGCCAGTACGCCGAGTAGTGCACCAGCCGGGTGATGTCCTCGATGTCGGCGGGGTGGCGCCCGACGACGAGCGGCGCCATGTGCCCCTCCACGGCTGCCACGACTGCCTCGTAGCGCTGGGTGAAGGTGGCGCAGCCGAGTCCGTAGAGGCCGTCGTCGGAGGTGTCCACGCGGACCACCACCAGCGGGATCCCCTCCGGCGCCGTGACGATCGCCCGTACGCGGGTGACGCGCAGGCTGTCGCGAGGCGTCCAGGGCGGCGCCGCCTGGGGCAGGGCGCCCGTGGCGTCCAGGAGGCGGTCGGGACGGTGCTCGGTCATGTGTGTCCTGGTTCTGTGAGTAGCGGGGGCGGTCAGCCCTTGGAGCCGGGGTGGCCGGCTCAGCCCTTGGAACCCGTGTGGCCGCCCACTCCGTTGACGACCTGCCGCTGGAAGATCACGAACAGCAGCAGCGGAGGCACGCTCGCCAGGAAGAGGCCGGCGATGAGGAGTCCCTGGTCGGAGGTCTTCGCGATCAGGGGCAGGGCCACGGAGATGGGCTGCTTGTGGGGGTCGGTGATGGCGATCAGCGGCCAGATGAAGTCCTTCCATGACGCGATGAGCGCGAACAGCGACACCACGGCGAGGACCGGCCGGGACATGGGCAGCACGATCCGCCGGAGCAGGGTGAGCGGTCCGGCGCCGTCGACCCGGGCGGCCTCGTACAGTTCGGCGGGGATGCCGTCGAAGAAGCGCTTGACGAGCAGCACGTTGAAGGCGTTGGCGCCGGCCGGCAGCCAGACGGCCCAGAAGGAGTTGATGAGGTTGGTGCCCAGCCCGGGCAGGTGCTGGACGGTGAGGTAGAGCGGGACCAGGCTGACCGTCGCCGGCACGAGCAGGGTGGCCAGCACCAGCGCGTAGACGGCCTTGCCGTAGCGGGGTCTGAGCACCGAGAGCGCGAAGCCGGCACACGTCGACACGATCAGCTGGACGGCCAGGCAGCCCGCGGCGAGCACCACGCTGTTGAGGAGGTAGCGGCCGATGTCCAACGAGGTCAGCGCCTCGGACAGGTTGCCGAACCGGGTGTGGGAGGGCCACACCGACAGGGGGTGCGCGACCACGTCGCTCGCCGGGGAGACCGCCGCCTTGAACATCCACAGGACCGGTCCCGCGCAGAAGACCAGCAGCAGCGCCAGGACGAGGACCTCGGTGAGGCGCAACCCCACGCGCACCACCGGGCGTTGCCGGTCGTGCGGCGAGATCAGCCGGCTCACCGGCTCCTGGTCCGTGCGCTCGGCCAGCTTCTGCGCCTGCGGCTGCGGCTGCGGCTGGGCGTGGTCGGAGATCAGGCTCATGAGGTGCTCCAGCGGCGGGTGGACCACAGATACACGGCGGACAGCAGCGACAGGGCCGCCGCCAGCATCAGCGATATGGCGCTCGCGGCGCCGTAGTCGCCGTCGACGAACGCGTAGCGGTAGATCAGCAGCAGCACGGTGACGGTGGCGTTCTCCGGTCCGCCGTCGGTCATCAGGTACGGTTCCGCGAACACCTGGAGCGTGCCGATCAGTTGGAGCAGCAGGAGCAGCAGCACGGTGCCGCGCAGCTGCGGCAGCGTGATGTGCCAGACGCGGCGCCAGATCCGCGCGCCGTCGGTCTCGGCCGCCTCGTAGAGTTCCGCCGGCACGCGGGTGATCGCGGCCAGGTAGATCAGGGCCGCCGAGCCCATGTTGGCCCAGGTCGACTCCAGCACCAGGCTGAGCATCGCCGAGTGCGTCGACTGGAGCCACGGGTACGGGCCGAGGCCGACGGCGCCCAGGGCCTTGTTGAACAGGCCGTGGTCCGGCTCGTAGAACATCTGCCAGAGCAGGACGCCCACGACCGGCGGCAGCATGACCGGCAGGTACACCAGGTAGCGGTAGAGCCCTCCCAGCCGGCGGAGCGTGGACATCTGGACGGCGAGCAGCAGCGGCACGGGGAAGCCGATGACCAGCGCGAGACCGGCGAACAGCAGGGTGTTCTTGACCGCCGTCGCCAGCAGCGGGTCGTCCGACACGTGGCGGAAGTTGTCCAGCCCGACCCACTGCGCCGGATCGACGAGGTTGGTCTGCTGGAACGACAGTTCCAGTCCCCTGACCAGCGGCCACCAGGCGAAGAACCCGAAGCAGAAGATCGCGGGGAGCAGGAAGAGCAGCGCCACCAGGTCGTTCCTCGTCCGCTGCCGCACCCGGCGGCGCGGGGCCCGCTCGGGCACGGCTTTCGCCGGGCGGGCCGCCGGGCCACTCGGGGCGGAGCGGACGTCGGTCGAACTCACTGACCGCGCTCCAGGTCCGAGGAGACCTGTCGGGCGGCCTGCTGCAGCAGGGCGGCGGGGTCGGCGTCCTTCTTGGTGAGCACGGCCTGGACGACCGGGTCGAGCGCGGCGTAGAGGTTCTGCGCCGCCACCGGGGGCTCGGGCAGCAGGTCGAGCTTGGCGTCACCCGTGACGTACGGCT
This sequence comes from Actinomycetes bacterium, assembly GCA_009783685.1. Classification (GTDB taxonomy): domain Bacteria; phylum Actinomycetota; class Actinomycetes; order Streptomycetales; family Streptomycetaceae; genus Actinacidiphila. The sequence goes on along the minus strand of WRCZ01000003.1, from coordinate 29,081 downwards.
GGAAGTTGCTCAACGGCACGTTCACGTACGGCTTGCGGGCCGCGTCGACCTTCTGCTGCACGGTGTCGGAGAAGGCGGCCACCGCCGGTATCCCGATGAGGTTCTTGGGGTCCGCGGCCAGGATCTTGGCCTGCGCCACCGCGGCCTGGGGGTCGTAGTAGGGCTCCACGTACTCGAAGAGGATCCACTTGACGGCGGCGTCGGTCTGGGCCTGGGTGGCCTTGGCGGTGACCATGAGCACCGTGCCGCCGAGCTGGGTGGCGTTGCCCCCGTCCTGCGGCAGCGCGCCGATCCCGAAGTCCTTGAGCACGCCGCCGTACTGCTGCACGATCGGGCCGACGGCGCCCGCGCCGTCGATGAACATGCCGACCTGCCCGCCGCCGAACCGGCGCCAGACGTCGGTCTGGTTCTGGAGCTGGTTGCTGCCCATGGAGTTGTCGGTGAAGCGCATGTCGTGCAGCAGTTGCAGCGCGTCCTGGGTCGGCCGGCCGGTGAAGTCGGCGACGTACTTGTCGCCGTCCTTCTTCTCCATCTGCCCGCCGCGGGAGTAGGTGTAGGACGTCAGGTGCCAGCCACCGGTGTTCTTGGTGGTGGTCTCGGCGTAGCCGACCTGGCCGGTCTTGTCGTGGATGGCCTTCGCCGCCTGCCGCACCTCGTCCCAGGTGGTCGGCGGCTTGTCGGGATCGAGACCGGCCTTGGCGAAGAGCGCCCGGTTGTAGATCAGGCCCATGCTGTAGGCCCCGCCGGGTGCGGTGAGGCCGTAGACCTTGCCGGCGGCGTCCTTGCTGGGCAACAGCAGCTTCGGGTTGTACTGGCTGTACTGCGGCCAGGAGGTGAGCGCCGAGGTGAGGTCCTTGACCTGCCGGCGGGCGATGAGGCCCTGCGGTTCGGTGAGCGGTACCGCGACCATCGTCTCCGCGCTTCCGCCGGCGAGTTTGGCGGCGAAGGTCTGCGGATCCCACGCGTTGTCCGTCGCCTTGACGGTGATCTTGGGGTTGGCCTTCTCGAACGCGGTGATCCGGGCCTGGAAGGCCTTGCGGCCGGTGGGGTCGCTGGTGGGCGGCAGCCCCTGGACGGTGATGCTCACCTTCCCGTCGCTACTGCCGCCGTCGCTGGACGAGCAGGCTGCCAGCGAGCCGGTGAGGGCCGCGGCCACCGCGAGGGTGGCCACCCCGGAGAAGAAAGTGCGATGCATGGGCGCGCTCCTGCCGTAACATGGATGCGAAACGTTTGGCATCTGGACTGCAGACGAAGCTGCCACGGCGCTCGCGAGACAGTCAATAGGCGTGCGGGAACCGGTGGAGTACGCTGCGGCCCGCACAGGAAACGGAGGTTCGGTGGCGGGGTCCGACGAGCGCGGGCGCGTCAGCATCACCGACGTGGCCAAAAGGGCCGGCGTCAGCACCACGACCGTGTCCTACGTCTTCTCCGGGCACCGCCACGTGGCGCAGAAGACGCGCGAGCACGTGCTGGAGATCGTGCGCGAGATGGGCTACGAGCCCAACCAGCTGGCCCGCGGCCTGCGCACCAGGCGCTCGCACACGATCGCGCTGATCATCCCGGACATCACCAACCCGTTCTACACCTCGCTGGCCCGCGGCCTGCAGGACGTGGTGGCCGCCGACGGCTACCAGGTGTTCGTCTGCAACACCGACGGCGACCACGCCAGCGAGCAGGCGGCGCTCAAGCAGATGGTGGCCCGGAGCGTCGACGCCGTCGCGTTCGCCGGCTACTTCAACCACCGGCGCGACGTCGCGCCCCTGGTGGCGAACGGCACGCCGGTGGTGCTGGTGGGCGCGGGGACCCCGGGCGCCGGGGTGGACGTGCTGTCCACCGACGACGTCGCGGCGGGCGAACTCGCGACCCAGCACCTGCTCCACCGCGGTCACCGCAGGATCGCCTTCATCACCGGCCCGGAGCGCGAGGGCCCGCCGGCGGACCGGGTGGCGGGATACCGCAAGGCGCTGGCCGAGGCGGACGCGCGCTACCGCAAGGCCTATGTGGCGCGCACCAGTTTCAGCCGGGCCGGCGGGGCCGAGGCCATGGGCCGGCTGCTGGATCTCCCGCAGCCGCCGAAGGCCGTGATCTGCACCAACGACATGGTGGCCATAGGCGCCATCGACACCGCCAGGTCCCGCGGCCTGCGCATCCCGGACGACGTCGCGGTGATGGGCTTCGACGACATCGAGGCCGCGGCCCTGATCTCCCCCGCCCTCACCACCGTGTCGGTACGGCCGCACGAGCAGGGGCAGGGCGTGGGCCGGCTGCTGCTCCAGCGGCTGGAGGACCCGGACGCGGTCCGCCAGCGCGTGCTGTACGCCCCCGCGGTGGTGGCGCGGGACAGCGCCTAGACCGTCCCGCGAGAGACAACCACCGCTTCCCGCAATCCGGTTGGAGCCGCGCGGGCGGGTCGCCGCGGAGACTTCGGTTCCGGGTATTGACATCGGACGCGACCTTCACCAGTCTGACGCCACCCCATGCCAAACGTTTCGCATGACGGGACTGGAGGTCTCGGTGAATCTCACGAGAGCCGCTCGATGGTTGGCTCTGGCACTGCTCGCGCCCATGACCGTCGCCCTCACCCCAGGTGCCGGGCACGCCGCCGACACCCCCGCGATCGCCCTCTCGGAGGCGACCGTGGGCAACGTCTTCACCACCGGCCGGACGCCGGAGGTCGACGTCACCACGACCGGCGACGCGCTCGCGTGGACGGCCACCGACACGGCCGGCACGGTCGTCGCCTCCGGGCAGCAGCCCGTGCACGCCGGCCGGACCGCGCTGCGCCTGCCGCTCGACCGCCTCGGCTGGTTCAGCGTCGCGGTGACCGCCTCGCGCAGCGGTACCGTCCTCGGCACGGCCACCACCACGCTCGCCCGCCTCGACCCGCCCGGTGCCGCCGCGCCCGGGGGTTCACCGTTCGGCGTCTCCGCGCACTACAGCTTCCCCGGGGTGACCGCGGACTCGATCCCCCTGCTGGCCCAGGCCGGCCTCACGAACGAGCGCGACGAGATGATGTGGGGATCCGTCGAACGCACCAAGGGCCAGTACGACTTCCCCTATGACGCCTACCGTGACCAGCTCGCCGGGAACGGCGTCGCCCCGCTGGTCATCCTCGACTACGGCAACCCGAACTACGACGGCGGCCAGGCCCCGACGTCCGCCGAGGGCATCGCCGCCTTCGCGAAGTACGCCGACGCGCTGGTCGGTCACAACGGCGGCAAGGTCGCCGCCTACGAGATCTGGAACGAGTGGAACATCGGCTTCGGCGGCACCCCGCGGACGCCGGAGAGCTACTTCGCCCTGCAGAAGGCCGTGTACGAGACCGTGAAGGCCGATCACCCCGACGTCACGCTGGTGGCGCCGACCCTGGCCGGCACGGACATGCAGTGGCTCGAACAGTGGATGAAGCTCGGCGGCCTGCGCTACACGGACGCGGTGTCGCTGCATCCCTACATGTACCCGCAGGCCCCTGAGGGGCTCGCCCCCGTCCTGGCCCAGTTGCAGGACCTGATCAAGCGCTACGGCGGCGGCGCGTCCAAGCCCGTCTGGATCACCGAGCAGGGGTGGCCGACGGGTACCAACGTGACGGCCGGCAGCGAGAACGCGCAGGCGGCGGACCTGGTCCGCTCCGGCCTCCTCGCCGTCGCGGGCGGCGCCGCCCGCTACTTCTCCTACGACTTCGTCGACGACGGCACCGACCCGGGCAACCTCGAGCACAACTTCGGGCTGCTGCACAGCCCCGCCGATCCCCTCGGCGCCTACACCCCCAAGCCGGCCTACGCCGCCTACGCGGCGCTGACCCGGCAGTTGAGCGGTGCGACGTTCGGCCGCGAGGAGGCGGTCGGCGCGGGTGTCCACGACCTCGTGTTCGCCCGCGGGAACGCGCAGGTGCGGGCCCTGTGGTCCCCGAACCCGACCTCGGTCACCCTGCACACCGGCACGAAGCTCGTCGTGACCGACCTCTACGGCAACGCCCGGACCTACAGCCCTGACGGCCGGGGCGCCATCACCCTGGCACTGACCGGCGACCCGCTGTACGTCACGGGGCCGGTCACCGCCGTCACCGCGGGCGGCAACTCCGCACTGGCGGCGCGGCCGGCGTTCGTGGGGGACCCGCTCGCGGTGAACTGGACGGCGGACAACACCGACGGCCGCAAGCCGCTCGCCCTGCGGCTGAAGCTTGCGGGCGGGACGTATGCGTTGCAGGTGCCCGCGGGGCAGTCCCGGACCCTGGCCATCAGCCTGCCGGCGCCCGGCGGCGCCGGTGACCGCTCGCTCGTCGGCGACGTCTACAGCGCGGACGAGCGCGTCGGCCGGCTCCGGGCCGACCTCACGGTACGCGACGCCCTGCAGTTGCAGGCCAAGCACGTGATGGACGGCAACGGCGGGCAGCAGTTGCGGCTGTCGGTGGCGAACGTGTCGGCCTCGGACCACACGCTCGGCGCGCTGGACTGGACGCTCGGACCGGCCGGCGGCACCGCGCTCCAGGGAGTGGCCGTGCCGAGCGGCGGGCGGCAGCAGGTCGACATCCCGCTGAGCGCCGGCACGAAGACCCCGTACACCGCGAAGCTCACCGTGCAGGGGCAGCCGACGCTGGACATCAGCGGAACCGTGATGCCCGTGGCGGCCGGCTCCTCCACGGCCGTCCCCCGGCGCACGATCACCGTCGACGGGCGACTCGACGACCTCAGCGGCCTCCCCGCGATCCGGTTGCCCGAGGACGGCACGGTCCAAATGAGCGGCTACGGGGGCGCGGCGGATCTCAGCGGCTCGCTGTGGTTCACCTACGACGAGCAGAACCTCTACGTGTCCGCCGACATCACCGACGACGTGCAGTCGCAGCCGGGGACGGGCAGCGACATCTGGCAGGGCGACTCGCTGCAGTTCGCCGTCGGCAGCGGTGCGCCCGGCGAGCAGACCGCCTGGAGCGAGATCGGGGCCGCGCTCACCACGTCGGGGCCCCAGCTGTTCCGCTGGGTGGCCGACGGGGAGAGCTCCGGCGCCATCCCGGGCGCGCAGGTCGCGATCACCCGGGACGAGGCGACCCACCGGACGACGTACGAACTGGCCGTCCCGTGGTCCCACCTGCAGCCGATCCAGCCCGCGGACCGCCTGATCAGCCTGTCCCTGCTCGTGAACGACAACGACGGGAGCGGGCGGAGGGGCTGGATCGAGTGGGGCGGCGGCATCGGCGGCGCGAAGGACTCCTCCCTCTTCAACCCCGCCGAACTCACCGGCTGACCGACGGACATCACGTCGATTCGGCCCCGGGTCCGGTGCTCTCGCCGAGCGCCGGCCCCGGGGCGCCGCGTTCACCCCTCGCCGATCACCGCCAGGAGGTCGCCGCCCTCGACCTGCTGGATGCGGCTGATGGCGAGGCGGGAGACCGTCCCCGCCCGCGGGGCGGTGATGGTGGCCTCCATCTTCATCGCCTCGATGGTGGCCACGGTGGCGCCGGCCGCGACCTCGTCGCCCTCGGCGACGGTCAAGGTGACGACGCCGGCGAACGGCGCCGCCACGTGGCGCGGGTCGGACTTGTCGGCCTTCTCGGTGACGGGGATGTCGGAGGCCGCGGTGGTGTCCCGCACCTGGATCGGGCGCAGTTGGCCGTTCAGGGTGGACATGACCGTGCGCATGCCGCGCTCGTCGGCCTCGCCGACGGCTTCGAGGGCGATCAGGAGCCGGACGCCGGGTTCGAGGTCCACCGCGTACTCCTTCCCGGGGCGCAGCCCGTAGAAGAAGTCCTTGCTGTCCAGCACGCTGGTGTCGCCGAAGCTCTGGCGGTGGCTGGTGAAGTCCTTCGTCGGGCCGGGGAACAGCAGCCGGTTCAGGGCCGCCCGGCGGTCCTTGCCGAGCTCCTCGCGGTCCTGGTCGGTCAGTTCGGTGACGGGCCTGGCGGCGGGGCGGCCCTGGAGCGCCTTGGTGCGGAACGGCTCCGGCCAGCCGCCGGGCGGGGTGCCCAACTCGCCGCGCAGGAAGCCGATGACCGAGTCCGGGATGTCGAAGCGCTGCGGCTCGGCTTCGAAGTCCGCCGGTGACACGCCCGCGCCGACCAGGTGCAGCGCGAGGTCGCCGACCACCTTCGAGGAAGGGGTGACCTTCACCAGGTGCCCTAGGATGCGGTCGGCGGCGGCGTACATCGCCTCGATGTCCTCGAAGCGGTCGCCGAGGCCGAGCGCGATGGCCTGGGTGCGGAGGTTGGAGAGCTGGCCGCCGGGGATCTCGTGGTGGTAGACGCGCCCGGTGGGCGAGGCCAGCCCGGCCTCGAAGGGGGCGTAGACCTTGCGCACCACCTCCCAGTAGGGCTCCAGGTCGCCGACGGCCGCGAGGTCCAGGCCGGTGGGCCGGTCGGAGTGGTCGGTGGCGGCCACGATCGCCGACAGCGAGGGCTGGCTGGTGGTGCCCGCCATGGAGGCCACCGCCCCGTCCACCGCGTCCGCGCCGGCGCCGATCGCCGCCAGATAGGTGGCGAGCTGGCCGCCGGCGGTGTCGTGGGTGTGGAGGTGCACCGGGAGGTCGAACTCCCTGCGCAGCGCGGTCACCAGCTTCACCGCGGCCGGGGCGCGCAGCAGTCCCGCCATGTCCTTGATCGCCAGCACGTGCGCGCCCGCGGCCACGATCTTCTCGGCGAGCTCCAGGTAGTAGTCGAGGGTGTAGAGCGTCTCGGACGGGTCGGACAGGTCGGAGGTGTAGCAGAGCGCGACCTCGGCGACCGCGGTGCCCGTGCTGCGCACGGCGTCGATGGCGGGCCGCATCTGGTCGACGTCGTTGAGGGCGTCGAAGATCCGGAAGATGTCGATGCCGGTGTGCGTGGCCTCCTCGACGAAGGCGTCGGTGACCTCGGCCGGGTAGGGCGTGTAGCCGACGGTGTTGCGGCCGCGCAGCAGCATCTGCAGGCAGATGTTGGGGACGGCCTCGCGCAGCCGGGCCAGCCGCTCCCACGGGTCCTCGGCGAGGAACCTCAGGGCGACGTCGTAGGTCGCGCCGCCCCAGCACTCCAGGGACAGCAGCTGGGGCAGCGTCCGTGCCACCACCGGCGCCACCGCCAGCAGGTCCTTCGTCCGCACGCGGGTGGCCAGCAGCGACTGGTGGGCGTCACGGAAGGTGGTGTCGGTGACCCCGATCGTCGGCGCGTCGCGCAGCCATCGCGCGAAGCCCTCCGGGCCCAGATCGAGGAGCTTCCGCCGGGATCCGGCGGGCGGCTCGACGCTCGGCACCGGCGGCAGCTTGGTCGTCGGCTCGACGATGGCGGGGCGTTCGCCGTGCGGCTTGTTGACGGTGACGTCGGCGAGGTAGGTGAGCAGCTTCGTGCCGCGGTCGGCCGAGTGGCGCGCGGTCAGCAGGTGCGGCCGCTGCTCGATGAACGACGTGGTGACGTTGCCGGCCCGGAAGTCGGGGTCGTCGAGCACCGCCTGGAGGAACGGGATGTTCGTGGCCACGCCGCGGATGCGGAACTCCGCCACGGCGCGCCGGGCGCGGCCGACCGCCGCGGCGAAGTCGCGGCCCCGGCAGGTCAGTTTGACCAGCATGGAGTCGAAGTGGGCGCTGATCTCCGTGCCGGCGTGGGTCGTTCCGCCGTCGAGGCGGATGCCCGAGCCGCCGGGCGAGCGGTAGGCGCTGATCCGGCCGACGTCCGGGCGGAAGCCGTTGGCCGGGTCCTCGGTGGTGATCCGGCACTGGAGCGCGGCCCCGCGCAGCTGGATCGTCTCCTGCGACAGCCCGAGGTCGGCCAGCGTCTCGCCGGCGGCGATCCTCAGCTGTGCCTGCACCAGGTCGACGTCGGTGACCTCCTCGGTCACCGTGTGCTCGACCTGGATCCGCGGGTTCATCTCGATGAACACGTGCCTGCCTGCCCGGTCGAGCAGGAACTCCACGGTGCCCGCGTTGCGGTAGCCGATCTGCCGGGCGAACCGCACCGCGTCCGCACAGATCCGTGCCCGCAGCTCCGGATCGAGGTTCGGCGCGGGTGCCAGCTCGATCACCTTCTGGTGCCGCCGCTGCACCGAGCAGTCGCGTTCGAAGAGATGGATGACGTTGCCCTCGCCGTCGGCGAGGATCTGCACCTCGATGTGCCGCGGTTCGACCACGGCCTTCTCCAGGAACACGGTCGGGTCGCCGAACGCGGAGGCGGCCTCGCGGGACGCCGCCTCGATGGACTCGCGCAGCGTGCCCGGGTCCTCGACGCGCCGCATCCCGCGCCCGCCGCCGCCGGCCACGGCCTTGACGAACAGCGGGAAGCCCAGCTCCTGCGCCGCCCGGACCAGTTCGTCCACGTCGGTGGAGGGCTGCGAGGAGCCGAGCACCGGGACGCCGGCCGCCCGGGCCGCGGCCACCGCGCGCGCCTTGTTGCCCGTCAGTTCCAGGATGTCCGCGCCGGGGCCGACGAACGTGATGCCGGCCTCCTCGCACGCCCGCGCGAGGGCGGGGTTCTCCGACAGGAAGCCGTACCCGGGGTAGACCGCGTCCGCGCCGGCCCGGCGCGCCGCCCGGACGACCTCCTCGACGGAGAGGTACGCGCGCACCGGGTGGCCAGGTTCACCGATCTCGTACGCCTCGTCGGCCTTCAGCCGGTGCAACGAGTTGCGGTCCTCGTACGGGAACACCGCGACGGTTTTCGCGCCCAGCTCATAGCCGGCGCGGAACGCCCGAATCGCGATCTCACCACGGTTGGCAACGAGGATCTTCCGGAGCATTGCGTCTCCCGCTTCTTCGGCCGGACCGTCGGTCGGCGCTTCACCGCGCCTGACACCGCACAGAACGCTAGCGGCACTGCGTGCCAATGCAAAGGGCACGGCGTGCCCGATTGTCGGCGGCGCGCGCGGTACAGACCCAAGGTGACGGAGTGCCGGCCGGACTGGCCGCCTTTCTCCGACCTGCGGCGTGTCTCCGCCGCGGCGGCCGGTGGCGGCTCCGGGTCACCCCGGCCGGGCAGGCCCGTGCCGCGCGCCTAGTCGACACCGCAGAAGGGCTGATCCGTGGCGCGGGCCAGTGCCGAGGCGCGGTCGTGGAATTCCCGGCGGACGGCGGTGATGCCGTCGCCCGCTCGAGACGGATGGACCCGGTTCGTCAGCAGCACGGCGTAGCGGCCGGTCGCGGGGTCCACCCAGACGCTGGTACCGGTGAAGCCGGTGTGCCCGTAGGAATCCGGCCCCAGGGACCGGCCGACCGGGGAGTCCTCGGGGTCCTGGCCCTGCCAGGCGAGGGCGCGGCGCAGCCCCAGGCCCTCGGTGTGGACGGCGGTCATCCGCGCGAAGGTGTCGGGGCGGAGCAGTTCGCGCGCGCCGCCGGCCAGGGACCGGCCGAGGCGTTCCATGTCGGCCAGCGGGGCGAACAGGCCGGCGTGCCCGCCGACTCCGCCGAGCACCACCGCGTTCTCGTCGTGCACCTCGCCGACCACGACCCGGCCGCGCCACGGGCAGTCCTCGGTGGCCACCGCCCGCCGCCCGGCCTCGGCGTCCGGGCGGAAGCCGGTGCCGGTCATGCCGAGCGGGTCGCACACCAGCCGCCGCACGAGCACGTCCAGCGTCTCCCCCGAGGCGGCCTCCGCGATGAGGCCGAGGACGATGAACCCCTGCGAGGAGTACTGGACCCGCGTGCCCGGTTCCGCGGTCAGCGGCAGCAGGCGGATGGCCTCCAGCAGGGCGGCGCGCGTGGGGTGTTCGCGGTAGAGCGGGACCTGGCCGGGGATGCCGGAGGTGTGGGCGAGCAGCTGATGGACCGTCAACTGGGCCTTGTCGCCGCCCCGGTACTCCGGCAGGTGGTCGCCCACGGTGTCGGTCAGCCGCAGGGCGCCGGCGTCGGCCAGCGCCATCACCGCGAGCCCGACCACCGGCTTGGTGACCGAGGCGAGGTCCCACAGCTCGCTGCCGTCCAGCCGCTTGCCGCCCCAGCTCCTGGTCCCGGTCCAGCCGCGGTCCGACGCCCCGGCGGCGTCGCCGACGGACCAGGCGGCCCCGGAGTAGACCCCGCGGTCCCGCCCGTCGGCGAGGAGTTCGGCGAGCCGGCTCATGCGCGGCCCCCGTCGCGTCCGTCCCGCTCCCCCGCGACGGAACCGACCACGCCCAGGGCCGGGGCCCGGCCGCCGAGGCCCGCGGAGACGGTGCGGGCGGCCGCCCGCACCATGGGGCCGAACAGCCGCACGCTCTCCTGGTCGAGGGTGAACGTGAGTCCGGAGATGGCGATCGCGCCGACCACCCGTCCCGTCCGGTCGACCACCGGCGCGGCGACCGAGCGCACGTCGGGCTCGCCGTAGCCGTCGTCGACCGCGTAGCCGAGTTCGGCCGCTTCCCGCAGCACCGCGCGGACCCCGGCGGCGCCGCCGAGCGGGTGCCCGGCCCACGCCCGCGGCGGCACGCCGTCGAGCACCTCGGCGCACTCGCCGGGCGGCAGCGCGCCGAGCATCGCGAGGCCGACGCCGCTGCGGTACAGGGGCGTGCGGCCGCCGGGCGGCATGCCCAGCCGGAACTCGGGAGGCGACTCGGAGTGTTCCAGGTGGACGGCGTCGTCCCCGTGCCGCACCGCGTAGTGGGCGAACTGGCCGGTGCGCCGGTGCAGTTCGGCCAGCACGGGGCGGGCGAGGCGCAGGTCCTGGTCGTCGTGCAGCGCCGCGGCGGCCAGCCCGAGCAGCCGCGGTCCCACCTGGTAGGAGCCGCCCTCGACGGGCTGCGCGAACCCGAACTCCACCATCGTCTGCAGGTGGCGGTGGACGGTCGGCTTCGACAGGCCGGTCCGCCGGGCCAGGTCGGCCAGCCGATGGGGCCCGCCGGGCTCCACGAGGGCTTCGAGCACCTCCATCGCCTTGTCGATCGGGCCCTTGGCGCGGCCCTGTTCGGTGCTTCGCGTGTTGACGGTCTTCGCCATGTCGCTTAGCTTAGCGCATCACCATTCCATCTGCCGGAACGGATGTGCTGTTCAATGGAACGACTTCGGCGCGCGAGAAGCGTGGACCGCGGGGGCCCGGCCCGACGCGACGTCCTGCGGCTCGGCGGCCTGCTGATCCCCGCTGTCGCGGCCCCTGCGCTGCTCACCGGGTGCGGTACCAACCCGGCGAGCAGCGCGGGGAACGTCCTGCGGGTGTCCCAGTCCGGTGATCCCAAGACCATGGATCCGCACAAGCAGGGCGACATGACGTCGATGAACGCCCTGATCAACATGTTCGACACGCTCACCACCCGCGGCACGGACAACCTGCTCAAGCCCCGGCTGGCGCTGTCCTGGGCAGCCCGCGGGGCGACCACGTGGCGCTTCACGCTGCGTCCCGGCGTCAAGTTCCACAACGGCGAGGGGTTCGACGCGGCAGCGGTCAAGTTCAGCATCGAGCGGGTCCTCGACCCCGCGACCAAGTCGCCGATCGTCGAGCTCCGCTACGTCAAGGACGTCACCGTCGTGGACCCGCTCACCGTGGACGTGCACACGACCGTGCACGACCCGATCCTGCCGGACAAGCTCTCGCTGTTCGGCGGCATCGTGGTGCCGCCGCGCTACCTGGCCGAGGTCGGGGACGCCGGGTTCGCCGAACACCCGGTCGGCACCGGGCCGTTCACGTTCGTCCGCTGGCAGCGCGACCACGAGCTGCGGATGCGGGCCTTCGCCGGCCACTGGCAGGGGCGCCCGCACGTGGACGCGCTGGTGTTCAGCCCCCAGCCCAACCCGTCGTCCGCGCTGGCCGCGCTGCAGAGCGGCCAGGTGGACCTGGTGGCCGGCCTCACCCCCGACGCGGCCCAGCAACTGGACGGCTACGGCGGCGTCCGGCTGGACGGCTACACCGGCATCAGGACCTCCTACCTGTCGCTGAACACCCTGGAGAACGGCCCGTTGAAGGACCGCCGGGTGCGGCAGGCGCTCAACCACGCCGTGGACGTGCCGCTGCTGATCAAGGCGGTGCTGGGCGGCAAGGCCACCGAGGTGCCCGCGATGATCCCGCGCGGCGCGTTCGGCTTCGACCCGACGGTCAAACCGTTCACCCGCTCCGTGGACACCGCCCGGGCGCTCCTCACGGAGGCCGGCTTCCCGCGTGGCTTCTCGACCACGCTGACCGCCTCCAACGTGGACTCCAACGTCGCGGAGGCGATCTCCGGCCTGCTGTCCCGGGCCGGCGTGCGCGCCAAGGTCCAGCTCCTGGACCCCGGCACCTACGCCGACCGCCTCACCTCCGACGACCACGGCGCCCTCGGGCCGATGTACCTGGCCGCCAGCACCGTCTGGACGCTGGACGGGGAGAGCATGCTCCAGTCCAACGTCCGCAGCGACCGCCGCCAGAGCCGGTGGCACAGCAAGGACGCGGACCGGCTCATCGACGTCGAGGAGCTGTCCGGGGACCCCGCGGAGCGCAAGCGCGCCTTCTCCGACCTCCAGCGGCTGATCCAGCAGGAGGCCCCCTTCGTCCCCCTGTACCAGATCGACAACATCTACGCCCGCAACAACCGTCCGCGCTGGAAGCCGGGGTCCGCCGGCGTGCTGGCCATGCAGACTGCGGAGATCTCCCGATGAGCGACCTCACCCTCCGGCCGCCGCGTGCGGCGAGCCGGCCGCGGCCGGCCGCCCGCGCCGGGCTGCTGCGCGCCGTCCTGGTAAGAATCGGCACGGCGCTGCTCGTGCTGCTGTGCACCGCGACCGTCTCCTTCTTCCTCGTCCGGCTGTCCGGCGACCCGGTCAAGCAGCTGCTCCCGCCGGACGCCACGGCCCAGCAGGAGCACGTGCTGCGCGCCAGCCTGGGTCTGGACCGGCCGCTGGTCACGCAGTACCTCGACTTCCTCTGGGGCCTGCTGCACTTCGACTTCGGCACGTCCATCTCCTACAACGAGCCGGTCGGCCACGTGCTCGCCGAGCGACTGCCGGCCACCCTGCAACTGGCCGGCGCGGCCCTGGTGGTGACCCTCGTCATCGCCCTGCCGGCCGGCATCATCGCGGCCATGCGCCGCGGCCGCGCCTCCGACCGCGGCATCATGACGGGCGTCCTGCTCGGGCAGTCCACCCCGCCGTTCTGGGTGGGCATCCTGCTGATCCTGGTGTTCGCCGTGGGTCTGCACGCCCTGCCCGCCTCCGGGTACGGCACCTTCGCCAACCTGGTGCTGCCCGCGGTCACCCTGTCCGTCTACTCGGTCGCGGTCGTCGCCCGGCTGCTGCGCTCGTCGCTGATCGACGTGCTCTCGTCCGACCACATCCGCACCGCGCGCGCCAAGGGCTTCGGCCCGGTGAAGACGGTGCTCACCCACGGCCTGCGCAACGCGTCGCTGCCGGTGGTCACGGTGATCGGGCTGGAGGTCGGCAGCCTGCTCGGCGGCGCCATCCTCACCGAGCGGGTCTTCTCCTGGCCCGGTGTCGGCCAGCTGACCATCGAGGCCATCTCCAACCGCGACTTCCCGCTGGTCCAGGCGACCGTGCTGTTCTTCGCGGCCACCTTCGTCGTGGTCAACCTGCTGGTCGACCTCTCCTACAGCCTCCTCGACCCGAGGGTGAGGACCTCCCGATGACCCTGACCTCCCACGCCGCGCCCGCCGCGGGCCCCGCGGCGAAGGCGAAGCGCGGCCGCCGCCCCGCCGCGCTGGGCGCCCTGCTGCGCAACAGACTCGCCGTGGTGGCGCTCGCCCTGCTGGCGGTCCTGCTGGTCGCCGCGGTGTTCGCCCCGCTGCTGGCGCCCGCCGACCCCAACACGCAGGACCTGCTGATGCGGTTGAAGCCGCCCGCCTGGCAGCACGGCGGCAGCACCGCCCATCTGCTGGGCACCGACCAGCTCGGCCGCGACATGCTCTCCCGGGTCATCTACGGCACCCGCGTCTCGCTCCTGGTCGGCGCCGGGGCCGCGCTGCTCGCCGGCGTGATCGGCACCGTGGTCGGCCTGGCCGCCGGCTACTTCGGCGGCTGGCCGGACCGGGTGCTGATGCGGCTGGCCGACGTCCAGCTCGCCTTCCCCTCGATCCTGCTGGCGCTGGCCATCGTCGGGTTCTTCGGCTCCGGCCTCTGGTACGTCATCCTCGTGCTCGGCATCACCGGCTGGGTGTCGTACGCCCGGGTGGTCCGCTCCGAGGTGATGTCGCTGCGCTCGCGCGACTTCGTCACCGAGGCACGGGCGATCGGCGTCACCGACGTGGCCATCATGCGCCGCCATCTGCTGCCCAACGTGATGGCGCCGCTGGCCACCATCGGGACGCTGCACGTCGCCGCCGCGATCGTCGCGGAGGCGTCCCTGAGCTACCTGGGCCTCGGCGTGCCCAAGGAGACCGTCACCTGGGGATCGATGCTGGCCGACGGCCAGCTGTACCTGGGCACCTCGTGGTGGGTCGCGGTCTTCCCCGGCATCGCCCTGATGCTCACCTCGCTCGCCGTCAACATCACCGGCGACGCCCTGCGGGATGTCGCGGACCCGAAGGCGTACCGCCGATGACCACTGACAAGCCGATGACCACCGGCAGCAAGCCGACCGCAGAGCCGGTCCTGGAGATCGCCGACCTGAGCGTCGACTTCCGGCTGGACACCACCACCGTGCACGCCGTCCGCGGCGTCGGCCTGCGCCTCGCGCAGGGCGAGACGCTCGCCGTCGTCGGCGAGTCCGGCAGCGGCAAGACGGCCACCGCGCTGTCCGTGCTGCGGCTCAACCCGCAACCCCCGTGCGTCTACGCGGGCGGCCGGATCCTCTTCGACGGGCGCGACCTGCTGACCCTGTCGGAGAAGCAACTCGGCGCGATCCGGGGCCAGGACATCGCCATGGTCTTCCAGGACCCGATGACCAGCCTCGACCCGCTGCGCCGGGTCGGCGCCCAGGTCGCCGAGGTGCTCCGCCACCACCGGGGCCTGTCCCGGGCGGAGGCCGATGCGGCGGCCGTCGAGGCGCTGGACGAGGTCGGGATCCCCGACCCCGAACGCCGGTTCCGGCAGTACCCGCACGAGCTGTCCGGCGGCCTGCGCCAGCGCGTGATGATCGCCGGCGCCCTGGTGGGACGGCCGCGCGTGCTCATCGCCGACGAGCCCACCACCGCGCTGGACGTCACCGTGCAGCGGCAGATCCTCGACCTGCTCGTCTCCCTCCAGGAGCGGCACGGCATGGCCGTCCTGCTGATCACCCACGACCTCGGCGTGGTCGCGGAGACCGCGGACCGGGTGGCCGTCATGCACCAGGGCCGCGTCGTGGAGACCGGCGACGTGCTGGACGTCTTCCACCGCCCTGCCGACGACTACACCCGCCGGCTGCTGGCCGCCACCCCCCGATTGGAGCTGGCATGACCACCGACGCCGGAACGGCACCGAAGACCCGCCGGCCCCTGCTGGAACTGGCCGGGCTGCGCAAGGAGTTCGGCGGGCGGCACGGAACCGTCGCGGTGGACGACGTGTCGCTGACCGTCGGCGAGGGCGAGACCCTCGCGCTGGTCGGCGAGTCGGGCTGCGGCAAGACCACGCTGACCCGGCTGCTGCTGCGGCTGGAGCAGCCCACCGCCGGCACCGTGCGCTTCGACGGGCAGGACCTCGGTGCCCTCGCCCCGGCCGAACTGCGCCGTCTGCGCCGCCAGTTCCAGGTCGTCCTCCAGGACCCGTACTCCAGCATGAACCCGCGGCTGACCATCTCCGCGATCGTGGCGGAGCCGATGGTCACCCACGACCCCGAGGCCCGCGGCCGCAACGGCCGGCGCCAGATCAGGGAACGGGTGGGCGCGCTGCTGGAGTCGGTCGGCCTGGACGGCGGGATCCAGGACCGCTACCCGCACGAGTTCTCCGGCGGGCAGCGCCAGCGCGTGTCCATCGCCCGCGCCCTGGCCGTCGAGCCGCGGCTGGTCGTGCTGGACGAGCCGACGAGCGCCCTGGACGTGTCGGTCCAGGCCCGGATCCTCGATCTGCTCGCCGAACTCCAGCAGCGGCGCGGGCTGACCTACTTCTTCGTCTCCCACAACCTCGCCGTCGTGCAGCAGGTGGCCGACCGCATCGCCGTGATGCGCCAGGGCCGGCTGGTCGAGGTCGGGGAGGCGGCGCAGGTGCTGCGCGACCCGCAGCACCCGTACACCCGGCAGCTGCTGGACGCGGTGCCGGTGCCCGATCCGCGCCGGGGCCGCCGGGCCCGCGCCGCGGCGGGGGCCGACGCCGCCACGGCCGGCGGCACCGGCGGCGGCTCCGGTGGGGCGGGCCACGGGGGCCCCGCCACCGCCGGGGGCGGTCGATGACCGTGGACGGGCGGGGCCGCCGCGCGGCGGCCCCGCTACACCTGCGAGAGCACCATCCCGGCGCCGCCGAGCAGCGCCACGTCGTCGACCGCGGCCGTGCTCACCACGACCCGCGGCTTCTCGGCGCCCTCCCAGACCACGTCCGACCGCAGCCGCTCCTCGATCAGCCCACGGAACCGCTCGCCGCCCTCGCGCGCCTCGCCGTGCAGCACGAACAGGCCGGGAGCGAACAGCTGCTGGACGTTCACCAGTCCCAGCGCGACGTTCTCCGCGTACTCGGCCAGCACCTGCCGCGCGGCCTCGTCCTCGCGGTCCACCAGGGTGGCGAGCGACATCGCCTCCCCCAGACCGGCGGACCGCGCCCTGGCCCGCAGCCAGCGGGTGGTGGCGACGGTCTTCCAGCAGCCGCGGCTGCCGCAGGTGCAGCGCTCCCCGCTGGCCGACACGGTCATGTGGGCGCCGCTGCGGCCGCCGGGCGGGGCGAGCACCTGGCCGGCGTAGAGGATGCCGACGCCCAGCACCTCCCCGGTGGAGACCGACGCGAACGTGCGGCGGCCGCGGCCGGGGCCGAACCACCGGTCGCCGAGCACCTGGAGCCTGGCGTGGTGCTCCACCCTGACCGGCACCCCGGTCAGCGCCCGCAGCCGCTCCACCACCGGATAACCGCGCAGCGCCGGCACGTCGTTGACCTCGGTGATCAGCCCCGCGTCGGGGTCGACCAGCCCGGCCGCGGCCACGCCGATGCCCTGCGGCGGGGTGCCGGCGAACACCCGGGCGGCGCGGTCGAGCGCCGCGTCGAGGTCGGCGGGCAGCGCGGCGGCCGCGTCGTACCCGGTCTCGGTGCGCTCCAGCACCGTGCCGGACATGTCCAGGACCGCGGCCCTGATCAGGCCGGGCACCAGCTCGACCGCCCCCAGCCTGCGCGGAGCACGCGGGGCGACCGGTTCCGGTTCGAGCTCGGGCACCAGTCGCAGGGGGAAACGTTCATCGGTCATGGCCCGACTCTGCCACGACCGGCATTCAGGAAGGTAGCGCTGTGATCCACAGAAAACTGGCCGAGTCGACCTGGCAGGAGGTGCGGGCGGCGGGAGCAACGGGAATCGCGCTGCTCCCCATCGGGTCCCAGGAGCAGCACGCCGGCCACCTGCCGATGGGCACCGACACCCTCCTCGCCGAGGAGGTGCTCGACCGGGCCACGGCCCTGCTCGCGCAGGACGGCGACCTGGAACTGGTGCGCCTGCCCGCCCTGCCCTTCGGCCACAGCCCGCACCACCTGTTCGCGGCCGCGGTGTCCCTCGGCGCGGCGACGCTGGGGGCGGTCCTCGACGACATCCTGGACTCGCTCGCCGCGTCCGGTTACGGCCGGGTCATGGTGGTCAACGGGCACGGCGGGAACGACGAGATCATGCGGCTGGCCGTCAAGCGGTTCGCGCTGCGCCGCGACGTCACCGCCGCGGCGTGCTCGTACTGGACGGTGACCTCCGGGGAGGACGGCGCGGAGGACGGCGGGGAGCGTCCCGAGGTCACGCCTGGGCACGCCGGCTGGTTCGAGACGTCGCTGATGCTGGCCGCGCACCCGCACCTGGTCCGCACGCCCGTGCCGGCGCGCGCGCCGGTGGAGCCGCCGCCGCTGTTCGACCACCCGCCGTACCCGGGCCTGACCGTGGAGCGCCACGGCGAGTGGGCCAGGGTCGGCGGGGCGACCGACGACGCGTCGGCGGCCGACCCGGACCGCGGCCGCCGGCTGCTGGAGGCGCGGGCCGAAGGGCTGGCCCGCGCGATCCGGGCGTTCGATGCGGCCACCCGCTGAGCCCCGCCCCCTGCCACCGCGGCGCCCGGCACCGCCGGGCGCGCCACCGCTGAGCCCGCCGTCACCGGGCCCGGCACCCCAGAGCACCACCGAGTTGGAGAGAAGAAGCATGAAGATCGTCGATGTCGACGTGTGGGTCGTCAACCTGCCGCTGGTCAACCCGTTCACCAGTTCTTTCGAGACGAAGACGGGAGAGACCCGCACGGTGGTCCGCATCCGCACCGACAGCGGCGTCGAGGGCTGGGGCGAGACCATGTGGGGCCGGCCGGTCGCCGCGATCGTCGAGACGCTGGGCAAGGACCTCATCGGCACCAGCCCGTTCGCGCTGGAGAGCTTCCACCGCAGGCACCACATGGTGCCGTTCTTCCACGGCTACCTCGGCTACGCGGCGCTCGCCGCCATCGACGTGGCGTGCTGGGACGCGATGGGCAAGGCGACGGGCCAGCCGGTGACCGACCTGCTGGGCGGCCGGGTGCGCGACGAGGTCCCGATCACGGCCCTCATCACCCGCGCGGACGCCCCCGGGGCGAGCGGCGCGGCGCTGGCCGACGCGCTCGCCGAGCACGCGGTGCGGGTGGTGGCGGAGGGCGGCTTCGACGCCGTCAAGCTCAAGGGCACCCGGGACGTCGGCGGGGACGTGGCCATCCTGCGGGCGCTGCGCGCGGCGCTTCCCGAGGTGAACCTGCGGGTGGACCCCAACGCGGCCTGGTCGGTGCCGGACTCGGTGCGCGCGGGCATCGCCCTGGAGGAGCTGGACCTGGAGTACCTGGAGGACCCCTGCTCGGGCATCGAGGGCATGAGCCAGGTGAAGGCGAAGGTCCGGATCCCGCTGTGCACCAACATGTGCGTGGTGCGGTTCGAGGAGTTCGCTCCCGCGATGCGGCTGAACGCCGTCGACGTCATCCACGGCGACGTCTACAAGTGGGGCGGCATCGCCGCCACCAAGGCGCTCGCCGCGCACTGCGAGACCTTCGGGCTCGGCATGAACCTGCACAGCGGCGGCGAGCTGGGCATCGCCACCGCGGCGCACCTGGCGGTCGTCGCCAGCACGCCGGTGCTCTCGCGGGCCATCGACAGCATGTACTACCTGCACGCCGACGACATCATCGAGCCGCTGCACCTGGAGAACGGGCGGCTGCGGGTGCCGGAGGGCCCCGGCCTCGGTGTCACCGTCGACGAGGACAAGCTGCGGCACTTCGCCGCGGTCAACGAGCGCGAGGGGGACCTGACGCGATGAGCGGGCACGGCAAGGAGGCGGTGCGCACCGAGAACGCACCGCGCCCCGCGGGGGCGTACAGCCAGGGCGTGGCGGGGGCCGGGCTGCTGTTCACGGCCGGTTTCGGCCCGCAGGACCCGGTGACGGGTGCGGTGGCCGGGACGGTGGAGGAGCAGACGGCACAGGTGCTGCGCAACGTGGCGGCGGTGCTGGCGGCCCGCGGGCTGACCACGGACGACGTGCTCAAGGTGACGGTCCACCTCCAGCACCTGCGCCGCGACTTCGCGGCCTACGACGCGGTCTACCGGCAGTTCTTCACCGAGCCGTACCCGGTGCGCACCACCGTCGGCTCGGACCTGATGGACATCCTCGTGGAGATCGACGTCGTTGCCGCACTCCCCCACTGAAGCCCGGAGCCCCCGGCCGCTGTGGCCGGGGGCTCGGGCCCGGGTCGCCCGGGCGGGTCGCGTGGCGCGGGCCGGCGGGTCAGCCCGCCGTGCCGGCGCCGGCCGCGGCCCGGATGCTGCCGTCGCCGCGCCGCAGCGCCTCGGCCGCCTCGTCGCGGGTCAGCCCGCACAGCAGCATGACGATCGCGGTCTTGGCGTGGCCGTCGGCGGCGGTCAGGGCCCGCTCCGCGTCCTCGGGAGCGGCCCCGGTGGCCTGGACGACGATCCGCCGGGCGCGGTCGACCAGCTTGGCGTTGGTGGCGCGCACGTCGACCATCAGGTTCCCGTAGACCTTGCCGAGCCGGACCATCGTGGCCGTGGAGAGCATGTTGCAGACGAGCTTCTCTGCGGTGCCGGCCTTCAGGCGGGTGGAGCCGGTGAGCACTTCGGGTCCGGTGACGACCTCGATGGCGATGCCGGCGTGCCGGCTCACCTCGGCGCCGGCGTTGCAGGCGACGGAGACGGTGGCGGCGCCGACCTCGCGGGCGTACCGCAGGCCGCCCACCACGTACGGGGTGCGGCCGCTCGCGGCCAGGCCGACGAGCACGTCGGCGTCGGTCAGCCCGGCGGCCCGCAGGTCGTCCACCGCGCGCTGCGGCTCATCCTCGGCGCCCTCGACGGCGGTGATGAACGCGCCGGGGCCGCCGGCGAGCAGGCCCATGACCTGCTCCGGCGCGGTGCCGAAGGTCGGCGGGCACTCGACGGCGTCCAGCAGGCCGATCCGGCCGCTGGTGCCCGCCCCGAGATAGATCAGCCGGCCGCCCCGCCGCAGTGCCGCCTCGGCGGCCGCCACCGCCTCGGCGATCTCCGGCAGGGCCCGGCGCACCGCGCCGGCGACGGTCGCGTCCTCGTCGTTCATGGCGGCGAGCAGGTCCGCCACCGGCATGGCGTCGAGGCCGGCGGTGCGCTCGTTGCGGGTCTCGGTGCCGAGGCTGCCCAGCGTGCTGATGTCCACGTGGGGTCGTTCCTTTCCGGGTGGTGCGGGCGGCGATCAGCCGCCGGACGGGGTGCGGCGGCCGGCCGGGCGCTTGCGCCGTTGCACGGCGCCGTAGGTCCGCTGCAGGGCGGTGGCCGTGGTGTCGAAGGAGCGTTGTGCCACTCCGACGAACAGGCAGTCCACGATGGCGAGTTGGGCGATGCGGCTGACCGTCGCGCCGGACCGGAACGGCGTCTCGCGGGCGCAGGTGGTCAGCACGATGTCGGCGGCGGCGGCCAGGCTCGACCGGGGGAAGTTGGTGAGGGCCACGGTGGTGGCGCCGAGCTCGCCGGCCGCCTCCAGGGGCTCGACGGCGTCGGCGGTCTCGCCGGAGTGGGAGATCGCCACGGCCACGTCGCCGGGACCGAGCAGCGCGGCGGCCGTCAGCGCCGCGTGCACGTCGGTCCAGATGAAGGCGATCAGCCCGATGCGGTGCAGCTTCTGCTGCAGGTCCTGGCCGACGAAGGCGCTCGCGCCGACGCCGAAGACGTCGATCCTGCGGGCACCGGCCACGGCGTCCACCGCGCGGCCCAGTTCGGCGACGTCGAGGCCGGCGCAGGACTCCTCCAGCGCGCGGACCTCGTTGTAGATGATCTTGCGGACTATGTCGTCCAGCTGGTCCTCGGCGCTGATGTCGGTGCCGAGCGCGGGGCGGTCGCCGCCCAGCGCGTTCTCGTGCGCCGCCGCGGCGGCCAGGGCGAGCCGCAGTTGGGGGTAGTGCGTCAGGCCGACCGCCCGGCAGAAGCGCATGACCGTGGCCGCGGAGGTGGTGGCCCGCTCGGCGAGCGCGCTGATGGCCAGGCCCGCGGCCTGCGCCGGATCGGCCAGCACGGCGTCGGCCACCCGCCGCTCGGACGGTGCCAGGTCGGGCAGCGCGGTGCGGATGCGCTTGAGGACGTCGACCGCGGCGGGGTCGTGCGACGCCTCCGCGGGGGCGCGACGTGAGACCTGGCGGGCCATGGATCCTCCTGGGTGGGTGGGCGTCAGCGTAGTCTCCCGGCGCGCCGATTGGCAAAAAGTTACGAAGCGAGGGGTTCAAAGTTACTTATTGACATCCGGAGGATGTTGTTCCGATACTCGCTCGACCGCACCGTACGGCTGTCGCCACAGGTCACGGCGTACGCACCGCGGTCCCCATCGGCAGGGAACCGGCAAGGAAAGGCAGGGGAGATGACGGCGGTACTGGCCGTGGATCTCGGCAAGACCGGCTGTCGCGCCCAGATCTGGGACGCGACGGCCGGCGCGGCCGTGGCGGCGGGCGAGGCGCCCGGCGCCCCGGGCCTGGCCGAGTCCGGCGGGGTCGCGGCGGCCGTGTCGTCGGTGCTCGGCGCGGCCCGTCCGCTGCTGGCGCACCTCGGCGGGCAGCGGCTGGCCTGCGTCTGCGTGGGCGCGGCCGGTGCCGCCTCGGCGCCGGCCGCCGCCCGCGAGTTCGCCGGCCTGCTCCAGGAGGCGCTGCCCACCGAGCGGACCGCGGTCACCAGCGACGCGGTGACCGCGCACGCCGGCGCCCTCGGCGGCTCCACCGGCGTCGTGCTGGCCGCGGGCACCGGTGCCGTCACCATCGGCCTCGGCGCCGGGACCTTCACCCGCGTCGACGGCTGGGGCCCCTGGCTCGGCGACGAGGGCAGCGGCGCGTGGATCGGCCGCGCCGGCCTGCGGGCCGCGCTGCGCGCCCACGACGGCCGGGGCCCGGCGACCGCCCTCACCGAGGCGGCCGCGCGCCAGTTCGGACCGCTGGAGCAACTGCCCCACGCGGTCGGCGGCACCGGCAACCCGGCGCGGGCCGCGGCCTCCTTCGCCCCCGCCGTCGCCGGGGCGGCGACCGCCGGCGACGCCGTCGCCGCGGCGGTCCTGCGCGAGGCGGCAGGCGCCCTGGCCGAGGCCGTCGCCGCGGCCGCACGCACCGTCGGCGGCCGCGACGACGGCCCGGTGCCGGTGGCCGTCACCGGCGGCCTGACCCACCTGGGCGCGCCCCTGACCGGCCCGCTGCACGCGCTGCTCTCGCGGTCCGCGCCGCCGCTGGAGATCCGGCCGGCGCTCGGCGACCCGCTCGACGGCGCGCGGCGGCTGGCACTCGGCGGCTGCGCCGCCCACGAACCCTTCCTCGTCCGCGCCGGCCGCACGGCCGTTCCCGCGGCATCGCCCTGAGGCCGGGGCCGTACCGCTCAGGGCCGGACCACCCCTCCGGCCGGCGGCCCCACCGTCCCATCGTCCCCGGTGACACCACCGGCCAGTTGTAAGGAGTGAGCGTGCGTCAACTCGACCTCGTGGTGATCGCCGTCTATCTCGTCGCCATCGCCTGGATCGGCCTGCGCCTTTCCGGACGGCAGAAGTCCGCCAAGGACTACTTCGTCGGCGAGGGGCACATGCCCTGGTGGACCGTCTCGTTCTCGGTGGTGGCCACCGAGACCAGCGTCCTGACGGTCATCAGCGTCCCCGGCGGCGCGTACAGCGGGCAGGGCTTCGGCAACGTCGAACTCGCCCTCGGCTACGTCATAGGCCGGATCGTGGTGGCCACCGTGCTGATCCCGCTCTACAAGCGGGGCGGCTTCGTCAGCGCCTACCAGTACCTCGGGCACCGCTTCGGGCTGAAGCTGCAGGGCCTGGCGTCGGTGACGTTCGTGTTCACCCGGCTGCTCGCCGAGGGCGTGCGGCTGTTCGCGTCGGCCATCCCCATCAAGCTGCTGCTCGACGAACTCGGCGTGCACACCAGCTTCAAGGTCATCATCGTGGTGCTGACCCTGATCACCGTCGTCTACACCTACCTCGGCGGCATCAAGGCGGTCATCTGGACCGACGCCATCCAGATGGGCCTCTACCTCGGCGGCGCCATCCTCGCCATCGCGGTGCTCACCGGGCACGTCGGCGGCCACGGCTTCTCCCAGGCCCTGCACAACGGGCAGTTCAAGCTGTTCGACACCGACTTCGGCCTGCAGCACGTGCTCACCAGCTCGTTCGCGCTGCCCACCGCGATCCTCGGCGGCGCCATCTTCGCGATGGCCAGCCACGGTTCCGACCAGCTCATCGTGCAGCGCATCCTGGCCACCCGCACGCTGCGCGACGGCCAGAAGGCGATGATCGCCTCCGGCATCTTCGTCACCATCCAGTTCGCCGCCTTCTCGCTGGTCGGCGCGCTGCTGTGGTCGTACAACAAGGGCCGCAGCTTCAAGGACCTCGGCCTGAGCAGCTCCGACAACCTCTACCCGCAGTTCATCCTGCACAGCCTGCCCGTCGGCATCTCGGGCCTGCTGGTGGCGGGCATCCTGGGCGCCGCGATGGGCTCGCTGTCCTCCGCGCTGAACTCGATGTCGAACTCCACCGTCTCCGACATCGCGCACAACCTCTTCAAACGCTCGCCCTCCGACGAGACGCTCCTGAAGCTCGCCAGGGTCATGACCCTGGTGTGGGCGGTGCTCATGGCGGTGTTCGCCTGCGCGTTCAGCACCAGCTCCGGCAACGTCTACCTGACCGGCCTGACCATCGCCGGCTACACCTACGGCGCGCTGCTCGGCGCGTTCCTGCTGGGCCGGCTGGTCAAGCGGGCGAACGAGGTCGACGCGGTCGTCGCGTTCGTGGTGACCGTGGCCGTCATGACGTACATCGTGCGCCAGGTGAAGATCGACGTGTCCGTGGCCGGAGCGACCGTGCCCACCGCGATCGCCGCGCAGTGGCTGGTGCCGATCGGCGTCGTCGTGACGCTCGTCGTCGGCGGGGTGATGAGCCTGTTCCACGGCGCCCCGGCCGCGGCCCCCGCCGTGGCCCCGGGCACCGGCACCGCCGAGGACCCCGCCACCGCCGGCCCGATCGACGCGGCGGCCGGCACGTCCTGACCGGCTCCGGGCGGGGCGTGCCGCGATCCGGCCCGCCCCGCCCGGTCCGTGGTGGGCCATGGTGGTCCATGGTCGTCCACGTTGGTCTCCGCGACGTCGGGACTCCCCGCAGTCCCGCCCTCCGCGAAGCCCGCCAACTCCGAAGCCCGCCCCTCCGAACGACGGGAGCACCATGCGCGTCATCGGCCTGATGTCCGGCACCTCCTACGACGCGATCGAGGCCGCCGCGGCCGACATCACGCTGGAGGGCGACGTCCTCGTGATGCGGCCCCTGGGCCGGATCAGCACGCAGTACCCCGAGGCGCTGCGCGGCGCGATCGCCGCGGCCCTGCCGCCGTCGGCGACGTCCACGCAGGCCCTCTGCACCCTGGACACCGGCATCGGGCAGGCGTTCGCCGACGCCGCCGTGCGCGCCGATGCCGAACTGTGCGACGGGCGGGCCGACCTCGTGGTCTCGCACGGCCAGACCATGCACCACTGGGTGCAGGACGGCGTGGTGCGCGGCACCCTGCAACTCGGCCAGCCCGCCTGGATCGCGGAGGCCACCGGGCTGCCGGTGGTGTCCGACCTGCGCAGCCGCGACGTGGCCGCGGGCGGGCAGGGCGCCCCGCTGGTCGGCCTGACCGACACGCTCCTGCTGCGCGGGCTGCCCGGGGTCCCGGCGGCCCTCAACCTCGGCGGCATCGCCAACGTCACCGTGGTCGCCCCCGGTGCCGACCCGGTCGCCTTCGACACCGGGCCCGCCAACGCCCTGCTCGACGCGGCGGTACGGCACTTCACGTCGGGCGCCGCCGCGTACGACGAGTCCGGCCGCGGCGCCGCCGCAGGCACCGTCTCCCCCGCGCTGCTGGGCAGGCTGCTGGACGAGCCCTACTACGCGCTGCCCGCGCCCAAGAGCACCGGCAAGGAACTGTTCCACCTGCCGTACCTGCAGGCCGCGCTCGCCGACGTGCCCACGCCCGACCCGAACGACGTGCTCGCCACGCTCACCCGGCTGACCGCGGTCACCGTGGCCGGCGCGTGCCGGGAGCGGGGCGTGACCCAACTGGCCGTCTCCGGCGGCGGCGCGCACAATCCCGTCATGATGCGCATGATCGCCGACGAACTGCCGGGCGTGCGGCTGCTGTCCAGCGACGACCTCGGAGTGCCGTCCGACGCCAAGGAGGCGCTGGCGTTCGCGGTGCTGGGGTTCCTCACCGTCCACGGGCTGCCGGGCACCCTGCCGTCGGCGACCGGCGCGCGGCATGCTTCGCTGCTGGGCAGCATCACCCCCGGTCGGGGGCCGCTCAGGCTCCCCGCGCCGGCGACGGTGGCGCCGCGTACGCTGCGGGTGGCCGGTGCCGGCGCCCCCGGCGACGGCACCGCAGCCGCCCCCGCCACCTCCTGAACCCCTCGCCCCCGACGCCGTCCTGGAGAAGCCGCATGAGCCGCACCGCACGAACGTCCGCCACCCACGCCCCGGAAGGTGCCGCACCGGACGGCGACGGCGCGGCCGGCCTGGTGGCGATGCTGCGCTCGTGCGTCGCCGACCCGGCGCGCGTGTCGGCCGAGTTGCCCCGCCGTGCCGCACTGGCCCACGACGCCTCGCCCTACCTGCTCACGCCGCAGGCCGTGGTCCGGGCGGCGTCCGCCCAGGAGGTCGCGGCGCTGATGGCCGGCGCCCGCGAGGCGGGGATACCGCTCACCCTGCGCTCGGGCGGCACCAGCCTGTCCGGCCAGGCCGGCGGCGGCGGCGTGATGGTCGACGTCCGCACCCACTGGCGCGAGGCGGAGGTGCTCGACGACGGCCACCGCATCCGCCTCCAGCCGGGCCTGACGGTCCGTCAGGCCAACGCGCGGCTGGCCCGGTACGGGCGCCGGCTCGGGCCGGACCCGGCCAGCGAGTCGGCGTGCACCGTCGGCGGGATGGTGGCGAACAACTCCAGCGGCATGAACTGCGGGACGAAGGACAACGCCTACCGGACCCTGGAATCACTGCAGTTCGTGCTGCCGTCCGGCACCGTGGTCGACTCGGCGGCCCGCGACGCCGACGACCGGCTGCGCGACCGGGAGCCGGAACTGCACGCGGGCCTGCTCCGGTTGCGCGACCGGGTCCGGTCCTCGGCCGGGGCCAGGGCCACCGTGGAGCGGCTGTTCGCCATGAAGAACACCATGGGGTACGGCCTGAACTCCTTCCTCGACCACTCCTCCCCCGTCGACGTGCTCGCCCATCTGATGGTGGGCAGCGAGGGCACCCTCGGCTTCGTGGGCGAGGCGGTGTTCCGTACCGTCCCGGTGCTTCCGCACTCCGCGACCGGGCTGCTGATCCTTCCCGGGCTGGCGGAGGCGACCGACGCCCTGCCCGCCCTGCTCGCCGCCGGCGCCCGTACCGCGGAACTGCTCGACGCGGCCTCGCTGCGCGTGGCGCAGGTCGCGCCCGACGCGAGCCCCGCGCTGCGCGGTCTGCGGGTCGAGGGGCACGCCGCGCTGCTGGTCGAGTTCGCCGAGGACCGCGCCGAGGAGCTGGAGCAGGTCCTGGCCGCGGCCCGCCCGGTGCTCGACGCGCTGCCCGCGGTGACGGGCACGGCACTGACCCGCGACGCCCGCGAGCGGGCCGCGATGTGGCACGCGCGCAAGGGCCTGTACACCGCCGTGGCCGGGGCGCGCCCGGTGGGGACGACCGCGCTGCTGGAGGACATCGCCGTCCCCATGGAGCGGCTCACCGGCACCTGCGAGGGGCTGACCGGCCTGTTCGACCGGCACGGCTACCAGGACGCGGTGATCTTCGGTCACGCCCGCGACGGCAACCTGCACTTCATGCTCACCCAGCGGTTCGACACCTCCGCGGAGGTCGACCGCTACGCGCGCTTCACCGACGACATGGTCGACCTGGTGCTGCGCGAGGGCGGCACCCTCAAGGCCGAGCACGGCACCGGCCGGGCCATGGCGCCGTTCGTCCGCCGCCAGTACGGCGACGAGCTGTACGAGGTGATGCGCGAACTCAAGCGGCTGTGCGACCCGTCGGGCGTGCTGAACCCCGGCGTGCTGCTGGACGACGACCCGACGGTCCACCTGCGGCGGCTGAAGGACGTGCCCGCCGTGGACGGCGAGGTGGACCGCTGCGTGGAGTGCGGCTACTGCGAGCCGGTCTGCCCGACGGCCGACGTCACCACCACCCCGCGGCAGCGCATCGCCCTGCAGCGGGAGATCGCGCTGGCGGTCGCCGCGGGCGACGACGAGCGGCGCAGGGTGCTGGAGGAGGACTACGCGTACGCGGGGGTCGACAGCTGCGCGGCCGACAGCCTGTGCGTCACCGCCTGCCCGGTCACCATCGACACCGGCGCGGTGATGAAGCGGCTGCGCGGCGACCGGCACAGCGCGTTCGCGCAGGCCGCCGGGAGCACCACGGCCCGCCACTGGGGCGGCGCCGTCAAGGGCGTGCGGCTCGGCCTGGGCGCGGCCCACGCGGCGCCCGCGCCGGTGGTGCGCGCCGCCACCACCGCGGCGCGCCGGCTCGGCGCCGGCGAGCTCGTCCCCGACTGGGCGGCGGGCGTCCCCCGTTCGGGCACGCCGCGGCCCGCGGCACGCCAGGCGCCCGGCGCGCAGGCGGTGTTCTTCGCCGCGTGCATCGGCAGCGTCTTCACCGGCGAGCAGGAAGGCGCACCGGCCGGCTCGCGGCCCGCCGGTGCCGCCGCCGCGTTCCTGCACCTGTGCGACCGCGCGGGCGTGCCGGTGACCGTGCCGGAGGGCCTGTCCGGGCTGTGCTGCGGCACGCCGTGGCAGTCCAAGGGCTACACGAAGGGCCACGCCGCGATGGCGTCCCGCACCCTCCAGGCGCTGTGGGAGGCCAGCGACCACGGGCGGCTCCCCGTGGTCTGCGACGCCTCATCCTGCACGCACGGCCTGGCGCAGCTGGCGGGGGCGCTGCCCGAGGAGGACCGGCCCCGCTACGAGGCGCTGCGGTTCACCGACAGCGTGACCTTCACCCGCGAGCACGTGCTGCCCGCGCTGCCGGAACCGCGCCGGATGAAGTCCCTGGCGCTGCACCCGACGTGCTCCACCGTGCACCTCGGCATCACCGACGACCTGCGCGCGCTGGCCGGCGCGGTGGCCACCGAGGTGACGGTGCCCGACTCCTGGGGCTGCTGCGCGTTCGCGGGCGACCGCGGGCTGCTGCACCCGGAGGTCACGCAGTCCGCGACGGCCGCGCAGGCCGCCGAGGTCAACCGCGGTTCCCACGACGCCTACGCGTCGTGCAACCTCACCTGCGAGATCGGCATGAGCCGGGCCACGGGCAAGCCGTACCGCCACATCCTGGAGATCCTCGCGGACGCCATCGACTGACGTCCCTCGCCCTTGCCTGGCCTCCCCGGGGGGGATCAACCGCCCGCGGGGGCAAGGCCGTTGACGGACCACCCCCTCCCGGGGAGCGAGGAACTGCCGCTCGCCGGAGGAGGGGTGACCACGGCCCGCCGCGGTGCGGACGAGGTCGCCGGCCGAGGGGTGCGGACACGTCGCTGCGCGCTACGCTCGGCGGCCCGCGTGCGCGAGCGGGCCGCCGCGGCGGCGTGGGACGTCTTCCATCCCTTTCCGCTGGCCGGCGCGGCGGCCGACGTGGTGCTGGACGTGTTCGCCCCGCGCAACCCGGCCGAGTTCCACCGGGTGCTGCGCCCGTG
>WRCZ01000002.1 GCA_009783685.1 Actinomycetes bacterium | reverse complement strand
TTGCACAGTTCCTGCGGGGACACTCCCGCACCGTCCCCTCCCGACCGGCCCCCGTCTGCGGGAGGAATGGGACCGGGGTCCGGACCTGCCCGCGCCCTGAAGGGGCGCGGGG
Organism: Actinomycetes bacterium; assembly: GCA_009783685.1. Taxonomy (GTDB): domain Bacteria; phylum Actinomycetota; class Actinomycetes; order Streptomycetales; family Streptomycetaceae; genus Actinacidiphila. The sequence continues at coordinate 36,835 of WRCZ01000002.1, read as the reverse complement.
AACTGCGCGACAAGCCACCCACGCACGGGGCACCCGGCAACGCACCCCCGGGGGCACCCTGGCCCCCCGCCCCGGAGGGGCGATGCTCCAGGAGCGCGGGGAACTCCGCGCCCAGCCGCAACGAACCGTTGCGACGGCGACGATTCCCAGGGGGCTGCCCGGTTGCCGTCAGGGGCGCGGGGAACTGCGCGAACGACCACGTCGGACCGTTAGACGGGGACGCACCGTTGGGGGCAGGACGGGCCCCGCAGGGGCGCGGGGAACTGCGCGCTCAGCCACAGCGGCGCCGCACTCGGCAACGCAGGCCCGGGGGCAGCCCGGCCTCCCGCCCCGGAGGGGCGATGCTCCAGGGGTGCGGGGAACTCCGCGCCCAGCCGCAACGAACCGTTGCGACGGCAACGATGCCCAGGGGGCTGCCCGGTTACCGCAGGGGCGCGGGGAACTGCGCGAGCAACCACGTCGGACCGTTGGACGGCGACGCACCTTTGGGGGCAGGACGGGCCCCGCAGGGGCGCGGGGAACTGCGCGCTCAGCTCCAACGGCGGCGCACCCGGCAATGGTGGCCCGGGGGCAGTCCGGCCTCCCGCCCCGGAGGGGCGATGCTCCAGGAGTGCGGGGAACTCCGCGCCCAACCGCAACGAACCGTTGCGACGGCGACGATGCCCAGGGGGCTGCCCGGTTGCCGTAGGGGCGCGGGGAACTGCGCGAGCAACCACGTTGAACCGTTGGACGGGGACGCACCCTTGGGGGCAGGACGGGCCCCGCGGGGGCGCGGGGAACTGCGCGAACAGCCACGGCGGCGCCGCACCCGGCAACGGAGACTCGGGGGCACCCCGAAGCCGCAAAAGGGCGCGACAAGGTACGGCGAACCCCGGGCACGGCAACGCGCGGAGGGCCGGTCGTCCCGTTCCGGCCGGAGGCGCAAGACGGCTTTGTCCAGACCATTGACGTGCTCATGATCCCAGGAATACCTTCGCTGAGCGCTCCCCCGCAGACCCTCACCCCACCCTGCGCGCCGGCCCGCCCCCCGACGGACGATCGATGCCGCATGCCGTCCCGGAGCTGTCTGGCAACGTTGTCAAAGGTCGTCGCCCACGCCGTCCTCCGGGGAAGCGCGCCTCCGTGCGCCGGCGGCGGTGGCGGGCCTCCGCCCGTGCCACCGGCGCTCCTCACCCCACATGAGCAGGTGACCTGGTGAAACGAATCCTCCAATGGACCCTGACGTTAGCGGCCGCGGCGGGCCTGGCCGCCGTGTCCCCGGCCGCCGCGCAGGCGTCGTCCCTGGCGCCGGGGGGCGGCTCGTCCGGCCACGCGGCGACCGCGCACGCGTGTGCCAAACCGCTGCACCCGGGCTCGCCGGTCTGCTACGCACTGGTCCGCACGGACGTGAGCTCGGTGCACGCGGACGCCCTCGCCCCGAACGCCACCCCGTCCGGCTACGGTCCTTCGGACCTGTTGCGTGCGTACAACCTCGTGTCGGCCGCCGCCTCGAACGGGAGCGGAGCGACGGTCGCGGTGGCCGAACTGGCCGACGACCCGAACCTCGAATCGGACCTGGCCACCTACCGCTCCCAGTACGGGCTGCCGGCGTGCACCACGGCCAACGGCTGCTTCAGGAAGGTCAACCAGAGCGGCCAGCAGAGCAACTACCCGCCGGGCGACACCGGGTGGGGTACCGAGGCGTCGCTGGACATCGACATGGTCTCGGCGATCTGCCCCCAGTGCCACATCCTGGTGGTCGAGGCGGGCGACCTGAACGCGGCGCAGAACACCGCGGTCTCCCTCGGCGCGCACTTCATCTCCAACAGCTGGGGCACCGGCGACGGTTCGTCCGACTCCGCGGCGGACGCCGACTTCAACCACGCGGGCGTGGTCGACGTCGCCAGCTCCGGCGACAGCGGCTACGGCGTGAGCTTCCCGGCCACCTCGCAGTACGTGGTGGCCGCCGGCGGGACCTCGCTGCGGCAGGACTCCAGCGCGCGCGGCTGGTCGGAGACGGTGTGGTCGGGCGCGGGCGCCGGCTGCTCGTCCTGGGAGGCCAAGCCGTCCTGGCAGCACGACAGCGGCTGCGGGAATCGGACGGTCTCCGACGTCTCGGCGGTCGCGGACCCGGCGACGGGCGTGGCGGTCTACGACACCTACGGCCAGGGCGGCTGGTTCGTGGTCGGCGGCACCAGCGTCTCCTCGCCGATCATCGCCTCGGTCTTCGCGCTGGCGGGTGCTCCCTCCGCTGCCGCCGCCTCGGTCCTGTACGGGCACGCCTCCTCGCTGAACGACGTGACGTCCGGTTCTGACGGCTCGTGCAGCCCGTCGTACCTGTGCACCGGAACCGCGGGCTACGACGGCCCGACGGGGCTCGGCACGCCCAACGGTCTGGGCGCGTTCAACGGCAGCGGCAGCACCCAGCGGACCGGCCCGATCACCTCGGGCGTGGACTCCTCGCTGTGCGTGGACGACAAGTCCTCCAGCACCGACAACTTCAACCCGGTCCAGATCTGGGGCTGCAACGGCACCGCCGCGCAGCAGTGGACCGTGTCGGGCAGCACCCTTCAGGCGTTCGGGAAGTGCCTCGACGTCAACTCCGCCGGCACCGCGGACGGCACGACCGTCGACCTGTACGACTGCAACGGCACCGTCGCCCAGGTCTGGCAGCCGCAGGCGAACGGCTCGCTGCTGAACCCCAACTCCGGCAAGTGCCTGGACGATCCCCAGAGTTCCACGACGTGGGGCACCCAGCTGCAGCTCTGGGACTGCAACAACACCGGCGCCCAGCACTGGGCCCTGCCGTGACGTGACGCCGCCCGCGGCGGCCCGCCCCTGACACGTCCCGGAGAGACGGCCCCGCACCGGGCCGGGGACCGTGACAGACGTCCGCGCAACGCGTCCCGGAGGACGACCGGTCCTCCGGGACGTGCTGCCGCGGCAGAACGGCCGGTCTTCGCCGTGACAGCCGCACCCCGACTGACAGATCGTCAGCACTCGTGGGATCCGCAGCCGTTGCCAGCGAAGCGAGGACGACCGTGACCAGCACACCGCCGCCGCCCGACATCCTCTCGCCCGAGTTCGCCGCCGACCCCTATCCCGGCTACGCCGTCCTGCGCGAGCACTACCCGGTGCACTTCCACGAGGGCACCGGGAGCTGGCTGATCTCCCGCTACGAGGATGTCGCCCGCGCCTTCCGCGACCCGGTGTTCACCACCGACAACTACGACTGGCAGCTCGAACCCGTCCACGGCGGCCGCACCATCGTCCAGATGAGCGGCCACGAGCACGCCGTCCGCCGCGCCCTGGTCGCGCCCGCGTTCCGGGGCCGCGAGCTGCGCGAGCGCTTCCTGCCGGTCATCGAACGCAACGCGGCCGAACTCATCGACGGGTTCCGCGACGCCAAGGAGGCCGACCTCGTCGCCCAGTTCGCCACCCACTTCCCGGTCAACGTCATCGTCGACATGCTCGGCCTCGACCGGGACGACCACGACCGCTTCCACGCCTGGTACAGCGCGGTCGTCGACTACTTCGCCAACCTCGGCCAGGACCCGGCGACCGCCGAGGCCGGGCTGCGGGCCGGCCGCGAACTGCGGGAGTACCTGCTGCCGGTGATCGACCGGCGCCGCGCGGCGCCCGGCGACGACCTGCTGTCCTCGCTGTGCACGGCCGAGGTGGACGGCACCCGGATGACCGACCAGGACATCACGTCCTTCGTCAGCCTGCTGCTGGCCGCCGGCGGCGAGACCACCGACAAGGCCATCACCGGCATGTTCCGCAACCTGCTGAACCACCCCGGGCAACTGGCGGCGGTGCGCGAGGACCGCGAGCTGATCGCGGGCGCGTTCGCCGAGTCCCTGCGCTTCACCCCGCCGCTCCAGATGATCATGCGGCAGCCGGCCGAGGACGTGGCCCTCAGCGGCGGCACCGTCCCGGCCGGATCGACGGTGACCTGCCTGATCGGCGCCGCGCACCGCGACCCCGCCCGGTACGCCGACCCCGACCGCTACGACATCTTCCGCGGCGACCTCACCTCGACCACGGCGTTCACCGCCGCGGCCGACCACCTGGCGTTCGCGCTCGGCCGCCACTTCTGCGTGGGCGCGCTGCTCGCCCGCGCAGAGGTGCTCGTCGGCACCAACCAACTCCTGGACGCGTTCCCGCACATGGCCTTCGCCGACGGCAACGCCCCTGCGGAGACGGGCGTCTTCGTCCGCGGGCTGCGGCAACTGCCGCTGCGGCTCACCGAGGAGTGAGGCCGCACGGGGCGGCGCGGGGCCGGATTGTCAGCGGGCCGGCAGCGAGCGGGGCAGGCCGAACCAGGGCAGCATGCTGCTCTCGAAGCGGCTCAGCGCGCTGATCCGGTCGCCCGCCGCCGTGATCACGAGCAGCCCGGTGCCGTGCCGGGCGCCGCCGGGCGTGTACAGATAGGCGCCGAACGCGGGCTGGCCGTTGGCCCGCGTCGGCACCAGGTCGAACCTGCGCCCCGCCCGGAAGACGCGGCGGCAGAACTCCGCCACCACGTCCCGGCCCTCGTACTCCAGCGGCATCGGCGGCATCGACATGAAGACGTCGTCGGTCAGCAGCGCCACCAGCGCGTCCACGTCGGCCGCCTCGTACGCCGCGACGAACCGGGCGACCAGGGCGTCCTCGTCCGGTGAGCCGGCGGCCGGCGGCGCCTCCCGCGCGGGGACCGCCGGCCGCCGGCGCTCCAGGCCGGCACGCGCCCGCTTCAGGGCGCTGGTCACCGACTCGACCGTCGAGTCGAGCATCCCGGCGACCTCGCGCGCGTGGAAACCGAGGACGTCGCGCAGGATCAGGACGGCGGTCTGCCGCGGCGGCAGCGCCTGGAGGGCGGTGACGAACGCCAGCGAGATCGACTCGGACTGCTCGTAGCGGGCCTCCGGGCCCAGCGGCGCGGCCAGCGCGCCCTCGACCAGGGCCTCGGGACACGGTTCGAGCCATACGACCTCGCCGAGCCGGGTCGGCTCCGGCGGCTCCAGCCCGGGCACGTTCCACTCCTTCGCCGCCCGCCGGCCGGCCGAACGCCGGGCGTTCAGGCACCGGTTGGTGGCGATCCGGTACAGCCAGGTGCGGATCGAGGCCCGCCCCTCGTACCCGTCCAGGCTCTGCCACGCGGCCAGCAGCGTGTCCTGAAGGGTGTCCTCGGCGTCCTGGACCGAGCCGAGCATCCGGTAGCAGTGCACCTGCAGTTCCCTGCGATGCGGCTCGGTCAGCGCCCGGAACGCCTCCCCGTCGCCCGCCCGCGCCCTGGCCAGCAGGTCCGCGGACGCCGCTGCCGCGGTTCCCGCCGCGCCACCGCGCGCCGCGCCCGCGCCACCCTCGACCCCCGGCTGATCTTCTCGCACCTGGCCGCCCTTCCTGCCCCGCGCGCGATCGCGGCGATCGCGCTGTCCATCCTGTACGGACACCCGCGGACCGGCGAACTGGGCGGCACCGCGGCCCCGGGGTGCGCGAGGTGTCCGGTACCGGCCGCCGCGGACTGCGCTGCCGCGGAAATCCGCTGGTGCCGGCGGCGCGGCGGACGGCAGGCTGCCGGCATGGATCGCGCCGAGGTACTGCTCATCGGGGGGCGCTCCGGCGCCGGCAAGACGACCGTGGGCTGGGAGGTGGCCGCACGGCTGCGCGCGGCCGGCGTCGCCCACGCCATCGTCGAGGGCGACTTCCTGGCCCAGGTGTACCCGCCGCCGCCCGAAGGGGGAGACGGCGGCGGGGCCGGGGGAGGGGCGGCGCTCACCGCGCGGAACCTGGCCGCGCTGTGGGCGAACTTCGCCGTGCTCGGGTACCGCCGCCTGGTCTACACGAACACGGTGAGCGTGCTGCCCGCGTCCGCGGGGATGTTCGCCGAGGCCATGGGCGCCGACGTGCGGATCGTCCGCGTGCTGCTCACCGCCTCCGACCGCACCGCGGGCGAGCGCCTGGCGCGCCGCGAACTCGGCTCGGAACTCGCCGACGGGCTGCGCACCAGCGCGGCCAAGGCGCGGCTGCTGGACGAGGGGGTCCCGCCGGACACCGTGCGGGTGGCCACGGACGGGCGGTCCGTGATCGACATCGCCCGGGAGGTGGTGGCGGCGACAGGCTGGGCCCGGGGCGCGGCCTGATGTCCGGCCCTGACGCGCGGCTCCCCCACGCCGCCCTGACACGTCGGCCCCTTCCCGGCTGGGGACGCGGCGACCGTCGCCCACTCGTCCCCGCGCACCAAGGGGTTCCGGACGTTTTCCTTCCGGAACGGGCACGTGAGGGCCGAGGATGTGGGGATGAGCCGTGAAGAGAGCCCCGCGGCGCGGGCGCTGCTGGTGCTGGAAATGGTCCAGGGCAGTCCGGGGATCACGGCGCAGCGGCTGGCCGACCGGCTCGGCGTGACCGAGCGGGCCGTCCGGCGCCATGTCGCGACGCTCCGGCAGGCGGGCGTGCCCGTCGCCGCGTCCCGCGGCCCCTACGGCGGCTACCGCCTCGGGCGCGGCTACCGGATCCCGCCGCTGATGTTCACCACCGCGGAGGCGCTCGCCCTGGTGATGGCCGTCATGGAGGGCCGGCGGGAGGCGGCGGACCCGGCGGATCCGGTGGGCAGCGCGCTCGGCAAGATCCTGCGGGTGCTGCCCGAGCCGGTCGCCGCGCCCGCCGAGGCGTTCCGCGGGGTCAGCGCGGGAAGCCCCGGCGCTGTCCCGGCCCGCCCGGACCCCGAGACCGCGGCCGTCCTCGTCCAGTCCTGCGTGCTGCGGCAGCGGCTGCGTCTGGCCTACCGGCGGCGGCCGGGCGAGGAGGGCGTGATGGAGGTGGACCCGTGGGCCGTCGTGGTCCGCGACAGCCGCTGGTACCTGCTGTGCTGGTCCCACACGAAGAACGCCAGGCGCCTGCTGCGGGTGGACCGCGTCGCACGGGCCGAGCCCCAGGCCGCCACCTTCACACCGCCCGAGGACCTCGATCCCGCGACCGCCGTCGACGAGCACCTCGCCCAGGGCTGGCGCCACCGGGTGGAGGTGGTGGTCGACGCCCCCGCGGAGGCCGTCGCCGCGTGGATCCCGCGCAGCCTCGGCCGATGCGAGAAACTCGCCCCCGACCGCACCCGCCTGCTCGCGACCACCGAGACGCCGGGCTGGTACGCCCTGCAACTCGCCGCGCTCAGAGCGCCGTTCCGGGTCGTCGCGTCGCAGGAACTCAAGGAGGCGGTGGCCGCCCTGGGACGCCGCCTGCTGGACTCCGTGGAGCCGGCCGAGGACACCGGGGCAAACTGAGACACTGTCATGTCTCGTACGCAGCAGATGAGTTGAGGACGGCGTCTCTTCCCGGGCCCGCGCGCACCCGGGAATTGTCGGTGGCCGCTGCCACAATCAGGCGCTATGACACTGTGCGACTACTTCTCCGCCGCCGACGACGAGGCTGCCGTCGCCGTCATGGACACTCCCGGCGGCCCCATACCGGCGGGCCTGGACGCGATATCGCTGAAGAACATCGACCCGGTCGTCGTCATCGGACGGCTGGAGACCCTCATGACCGGCCACGGTGACGGGGAGACCGGCGGCAGACCACCCGAGGCGCAACTGGTCTCCACCCCGGACGGCGAGGGACCCCTGGTGTTCCGGCTGTCCGACGCGCTGACCGCGGCGCTGGCCTCGGCCGGCCCGGGCGACCTCGCCCGCGCCGCCGGCCCCTGGTCGCTCACCGCGGAACTGCGGCAGTTCCAGGTGGACGAGGCGACGGCCGCCGGTGTCCTCGACGTGCTGGCGGCACTGGCCCGCCGAGCCCGGTCCGGCGGGCTCCGGGTGTACTGCTGGTGGTCCCTGTAAGGCTCGGTGGGCCGAGACGGGTGACGACCGGCGCTGCCCGGCCCTACCCTGCCCGGCCAACGGCCTCTGACCGTACGACGGTTGTGCCCGCGCGCGGCGACAGCGCGCGGTGAACGGGGCGGTTCGGGCTCCGGTGCGCGTCGGCCGGGAGCGGCGGGCGGTGGTCCGCGGAGCCGGGGGCATGATGGGGGCATGGCCCTGACGACGGCGTTCACCCGGCTGCTGGGAGTGCGGCACCCCATCGTGCTGGCCCCGATGGGCGGTTCGGCCGGCGGCGCGCTGGCGGCCGCCGTGTCCCGCGGGGGTGGGCTGGGGCTGCTGGGCGCCGGTGCGGGCGACCCGGACTGGCTGGCCCGCGAGGTGCCGGCCGCGGCGGGATGCGGGAAGCCGTGGGGCGTGGGGTTCCTGACATGGGCGGCCGGCGTCGGTGCAGTCGAGCAGGCACTGGAGTACGGGCCGTCGGCCGTGATGCTCTCGTTCGGCGACCCGGGACCGCTCGCGGAGCGCGTCCGCGCGGCCGGTGTGCCGCTGATCGTCCAGGTCACCGATCTCGACGAGGCGCGGCGGGCGCTGGACGTGGGCGCCGACGTCGTCGTGGCGCAGGGCACCGAGAGCGGCGGGCACGGGGCCCGGCACGGCAGGTCCACGCTGCCCTTCGTGCCCGCGGTCGCCGACCTGGCGGGACCGGTGCCGGTGCTCGCGGCGGGCGGGATCGCCGACGGCCGCGGCGTGGCGGCCGCACTGGCGCTCGGAGCCGCGGGCGCGCTCGTCGGCACCCGTTTCCAGGCCACTCCCGAAGCGCTGGTCGATCCCACGGCGGCCGCGGCCATCGTGGCGGGCGGTTCGGAGGAGACCGAACGCAACCGCGTCCTGGACATCGCGCGCGGCTCCGCCTGGCCGAGCGCCTACACCGCCCGCACCCTCGGCCACCCCTACCTCGACCGCTGGCGGGGCCGGGAGGGCGAACTCGCCGCCGACGGGGAGGCCCGCCGGGCGTACCAGGCGGACGTGGCCCGCGGCGCGGTGCCGCCGCTGCCCGTCTGGGCCGGCGAGGGCGTCGACCTGATCACCGGGCTGCGGCCCGCCGCCGGCCTGGTCGCGGACCTGGCCATCCAGGCGGAGGAGGCACTGGCCCGCGCGGGCAGGCGGTGAGCCGTGCACGTGCAGGACGCGGCCCAAAGTCCCGTTACTGCCAAAGGCGTTCGGCGACGACGTGCACGCCCGCACGGATCCGGTCCGTGCCTGGCGACGGCAACTGCGCCGGCACGTGCCGCCCGCACGGATCCGGTCCGCGCCCGGCGACGGCAGCAGCGCCGGCACGTGCTCGGCGGACAGCGCGGCCAGCGGGGCATCTGCGGCGTGGTCCGGCCGCGGGCCTGCCGCCGGAGTCCGCCTGACCCGCGGTCGTCGCCCGGTGCCCGCCCACCGGAGCCGCCGCGAAAACCGATTGGCGGTCCACGGCTGCCACTGCTACTTTTCGGGAGGCCGTGCGAGAGACCGAGGAGGTGGTACCCGTGAACACAGTATCGACATGGGTGCTCCCCTTCGGGGTCACGGTCGGGCGGTAGGTCGTCCGGGAGCGCCGTTTCACGAGCTCTCCCGAAAGGCACGACCATGCAGTTCACTTCCGAGAAGCGCCTCGACGACGGCGTCCTCGAGCGCGAGTTCACCCTCGGCGAGATCCCCGGCACCCTGTGGACGCCCGGATCCGCACCTGTTCCGCTGATCCTGATGGCCCACAACAACGGCCTCCCCAAGGGGGAACCCCGGCTGGTGGCCCGGGCCCGGCAGACCGCGTCGTACGGCTACGCGGTGGCCACCATCGACGCCGCCGGGTGCGGTGGCCGGCCCCGTTCCGCCGCCGACGAGCAGGCCCGCGCCGACCTCCGCCGGGCGATGCAGGCCGGGGAGCCGGTCGACGAGATCTTCGAGTCCTTCATCGGCCCGCTGGTCGGGAACGCGGTCCCGGAATGGCGGACCACCCTGGACGCCCTCCTCGAACTGCCGGAGATCGGCGGCCCGGTCGGGTACTCGGGCTGGACCGCCGTCGGCATCCACCTGGCGGTGACCGAGCCGCGCATCGCGGCCGCCGGCCTCTTCGCCGGCGGGTACGTGCCCCGCGCGCAGCGCGAGGAGGCCCGGCAGGTCACCATCCCGCTGCTGTTCCTGCTGCAGTGGGACGACGAGGGGAACCCCCGGCAGCGGGCCCTGGACCTGTTCGACGCCTTCGGCACCAAGGAGAAGACGATGCACGCCAACATGGGCGGGCACGTCGGCACCCCGTGGTTCGAGGTGGAGGACGGGGACCGGTTCTTCGGCCGGCACCTGAAGTGAGGCCGGGCCGCCGGGCCGGCGGCAGCCGGTCGGCGGCGTAGGCCGGGAGGCCGCCATCGAGGAGGACGGCTCCACGTCCTCCTTGATGGCGGCGCACCTGGAGGACCGGCGCGGGTGCGGGTCCCGCGCGCTGCCGACGGCCTTGTGAGGGGCGGGAGTTCAGCCCGCGGTGCCGCCGACGGACACGAGGGTCGCGGTCGCGGGGCCGGACGGGGTCTCGTAGTCCACCGAGTCGCCGCCGCGGCGGCCGAGGAGGGCGCGGCCGAGCGGGCTGTCGGAGGTGACCACCGAGGGGTCCTCGTCGTCGGCGAGTTCGCCGATGTGCAGCGTCTGCGTGGTGCCGTCGTCGAACCGCACGGTCACGCTGCTGCCCACGCCCACCACCCCTGCCTCCGGCGGGCCGGCGATCGCCGCCTGCCGGAGCCGGACGGTGAGGTCGGTGATCCGGTCGTCCAGGCGGGTGAGCTCGTTCGCGCGCTGCAACTCGTCGGCCTGGTCCGCCCGGTCCCCCTCGTAGTCGGTGCCGCTGCGCAGCGTCGCCGCGACCGCGTCGCGTTCCGCGCGCAGATCGGCGAGGTCCTTCTCCAGCGCGCGGCGTGCGTCGGGACTGATCGGTTCGGGTTCACCGGGCATGCGTGCTCCCCGTGGCTCTGGGTCGACAGGCGGGACAAGCGGGCTGAGCGGGGTGGGGCGGACAGCGGATCGAGCGGCACAACGGACAAATCATCAGATTCAGAACGTTTCACAGCATAACAGCGGCCGCGACCCCGCACCCCGGGCAGCGGCCCTGGGTGGCCCAACCCGAGCGGCGGGCGGCGGGTCCGTGCCGAAGACTGGAAAAGCCTGTTCGGAGCGCGGAAGGAACCCGACTGACATGTGCCTCGACCGCAAGGACCTCGGCCTGCTGGCCCTGCGCCTGGGAACCGGTGGTGTGCTGTTCGCGCACGGCGCGCAGAAGCTCTTCGGCTGGTTCGGCGGCGGCGGGCTCGACGGGACCGCCAAGGCCATGGAGGCCATGGGGTTCCGCCCCGGCAGGGAGAGCGCCATCGCCGCGGGCGCCGGCGAGGCCGGCGGCGGGCTGCTGCTGGCCCTCGGCGTCGCCACCCCCGCGGCCGGTGCGGCCGCGGCCGGCGCGATGGCCGGCGCCACCGCCGTCCACCGCCCCGGCGGCTTCTTCGCCACCGCCGGCGGCTTCGAGTACCCCGCCTACCTCGGCTTCGTGGCCGCGGCCCTGGGCGTCGCGGGACCGGGCCGGTACTCGGTGGACCATCTGACCGGGCACCGCCTGAACAGCGTCGCGATGGTGACGGCCGCGTTCGCCGCGAGCTCGCTGGCCGCGGCCGTGGTGGTGGGCCGCCGCGAGTCCGTGGTCGCCGCGAAGGCCGAGGCCGCGGCCCACGGGGAGCACGACGACTGAACCGCCCTGGCGCGTCACCCCGAAGCGGGCCCGGGCGGCGAAGCGCAACCCGAGCCCGCCCCGTCAGCTGCACCGGCCTTCCGCTGACCGGTCGTCCGGATCAGTCCTCCTGCGCATCCCTTTCCCTGCGGGAGGCGCGGGGGTCGGGGGCCAGGCCCACGTCCTCCCGGTCCTCCATCGTGCGCTCCTCCAGCTCCTCGTCGTCGGGGCGCCGCGGCATCCCTCCCCGGTGGCCGGTGTCCGGGTCGCCCTCGACGGCCTTGTTCGACTTGTGGTGGTGATGCGCCATGGCTCGTCCTTCCCGGCGGCCAGGCCCGCGGGCTACGCCTTCCCGGCGCCGGCCCCGGCGGCCGCCTCCTTCTCCGCCTTCCGCGTGCCGCCCCCGTGGTCGTGGCGGACCGCGCACTCCAGCTCGCCGTCATGGGCCTCGGCGACGATGGTGTCGCCGGGCTCGGCCTCGCCGCCCAGCAGCAGGGACGCGATCTCGTTGTCCAGCTCGCTCTGGATCGTGCGCCGCAGCGGCCGGGCGCCGAACTCCGGCTGGTAGCCGTGCCCGAGCAGCAGCTGCTTGGCGTCCTCGGTGACGTCCAGCGACAGGCCCTGGGCCCGCACCCGGCGCCGGCTGTCGTCCAGCAGGTGGTCCACGATGAGCCCCAGGTCCTGGTGGGTGAGGCTGTGGAAGACGATGATGTCGTCGATGCGGTTGAGGAACTCCGGCAGGAAGCGCGCCCGCAGATCCTCCATCAGCTCGTCCTTGATCTCCGACGCGTCGCCGTGGTGTGCGACGATGCGCTGGGCGCCGATGTTCGACGTCATGATGACCACGCAGTGCCGGAAGTCGACCGTGCGGCCCTGGCCGTCGGTGAGCCGGCCGTCGTCGAGGATCTGCAGCAGCGTGTTGAACACGTCCGGGTGCGCCTTCTCCACCTCGTCGAACAGCACCACGCTGTACGGCTGGCGGCGCACCTTCTCGGTGAGCTGTCCGGCCTCCTCGTAACCGACGTATCCCGGAGGGGCGCCGACCAGCCGGGCGACGGTGTGCTTCTCCTGGAACTCGCTCATGTCGAACCGGATCATCCGGTCCTCGTCGCCGAACAGCAGCTCGGCGAGCGTCTTGGCGAGCTCGGTCTTGCCCACGCCCGTCGGCCCGAGGAACATGAACGAGCCGACCGGCCGGTTCGGGTCGCCCATGCCGGAGCGGTTGCGGCGGACCGCCTGGGAGACCGCGGTGACCGCCTCGTCCTGACCGACGATGCGGTCGTGCATCGCGTCCTCCAGCTTCAGCAGCTTCTCCTTCTCGCTGGCGGTCAGCTGGGAGACCGGGATGCCGGTGCGGCGCGAGACGACGTCGGCGATGTCGTCCGAGGTCACCTCCACCACCCCGGACCGTCCCTCCTCGACCCCGGCGAGCTCGGTCTCCTCCTCGGCGATCCGGGACTTCAGCTCGGAGGCCCGCTCGAAGTCCTCCGCCGCCACCGCCTGGTCCTTCTCGCGGCGCAGCTGCGCGATCCGGTCCTCGCGGCCGGTCTCCTCGCTGGACGGGGCCGCCGTCCGCAGCCGCACCCGCGCGCCCGCCTGGTCCATCACGTCGATCGCCTTGTCCGGCAGGAAGCGGTCGCCGACATAGCGGTCGGACAGTTCGGCCGCCGCGGCCAGCGCGCCGTCGGAGAAGCGCACGCCGTGGTGCGCCTCGTAGGCGTCCCGCAGCCCCTCCAGGATCTGCACCGTCTCCTCGACGGTCGGCTCCGGGATCATCACCGGCTGGAAGCGGCGTTCCAGGGCCGCGTCCTTCTCGACGTACCTGCGGTACTCGTCGATGGTCGTGGCGCCCACCACGTGGAGTTCGCCGCGGGCCAGCGCCGGCTTGAGCATGTTGCCCGCGTCCATCGCGCCCTCGCCCGCGGCGCCCGCGCCGACCACCGTGTGCAGCTCGTCGATGAACAGGATGATGTCGCCGCCGGACTCCTGGACCTCCTCGATGACCTTCTTCAGGCGCTCCTCGAACTGGCCGCGGTACTGCGCCCCGGCGACCATGCCCGACAGGTCCAGCGCCATCACCCGCTTGTCCTTGAGCGTCTTGGGCACGTCCCCGGCCACGATGCGCTGGGCCAGCCCCTCGACGATGGCGGTCTTGCCGACACCCGGCTCGCCGATCAGCACCGGGTTGTTCTTGGAGCGGCGGGACAGGATCTCCACGGTCTGCTCGATCTCCTCGGCCCGGCCCACCACCGGGTCGAGCCTGCCGGCCCTGGCCTCCTCGGTGAGGTCACGGCCGTACTCGTCGAGCGTCTCCGACGGCGTCCTGCCGTCCTGCGGCGCGGCCTCGGACCGGGCGGCCCGGTCGGCCAGCCCGCGCAGCCCCCGCACGTCCGTCCCCGACGACCGCAGCACCTGCTGCGCGTCGGAGTCGCCGTCCGACAGCAGCGCGCCCAGGATGTGCTCGGGGCCGATGTACGAGGAACCGGCCGCCTGGGCGTGCTCGTACGCGGTGGCCAGGGTGCGCTTGGCCGCCGGGGTGAGGCCGGGCTCGCCGGCCGTGCCGGCGGAGCCGCGCCCGGTGTCCTCGGTGAGTCTGGCGGCCAGCTCGTCCGGGTCCGTACCGCTGCGGGCGATCAGCGACCGCGCGGGCTCGACCTGCGTGGTCGCCCACAGCAGGTGCTCGGTGTCCAGGTCGGCGGAGCCGTCCTGCGCGGCCCGTCGCGCGGCCCGGTTGATCAGGTCCTGCGCCGGTTCGGTGAGCAGCCGGCCGATCGGGACCCGCTGCACCTGGGGTGGCGAGGAGCCGGGCGACATCCCGAAGAAGCGGTTCAGGAGGTCGCTGAACGGGTCGGACGGACCGAAGGCCGAACCAAACGGCGTCGTCATGTCACACTCCAGCTGCGATCGGGCTCCCTGACGCGCACCCCCTTCCACTCAAACGCCATCCCGGTGGCCCCGCAAGCGGGGACGGACCTCCGCCGGCGCCCTTTCTACCCGCGGTGACCTGCGGCTTTGCCGGATCGGAAGCCGGCCGGCGGCCGGTCGCGGCTTCCCGGAGGCACCGCCGGCGCCCGCCCCCGCGTGCGCGTCGCGGCGTGCACGCCCGCATGCACGCCGCGACCGGCCGCCGTAGCCTGGCGCGCGTGCCGGGCCCGCCTGCCGGGCACAGCAGGAACGGCGGAAGGTGACACCCGTGAACGCCTCTGACCCGAACTCCTCCGGCACCGCGCAGGACCCGCTGGAGCCCAGCGTGGGCGCGGAACCCGCCGAGCCGCCCCGGTACCGCCCCTACCACCACCCGGCCGCCGGCTGGGGCGCGGCCCGGAGCGTCACGCAGATCCTGGTCGGCGAGCGACGGGTCGTCGAGGGCTCACGGGCGATCATGCGGATGAACCACGAGAACGGCGGCTTCGACTGCCCCGGCTGCGCCTGGCCCGACGACACCAAGGGCCTGCGGCTGGACATCTGCGAGAACGGCATCAAGCACGTCACCTGGGAGATGACGGGCAAGCGGGTCGGCCGCGAGTTCTTCGCATCCCACACGGTGACCGAGCTGGAGGAGTGGAGCGACTTCGCGCTGGAGGACCAGGGCCGCCTCACCGAGCCGATGGTGTACGACCCGGACACCGACCACTACGTCCCGATCCGGTGGACGGACGCCTTCGCGCTGATCGGCCGGACCCTCAGGGGACTGGACGCCCCCGACCAGGCGGCCTTCTACACCTCGGGCCGGCTCGGCAACGAGGCCACCTTTCTCTACCAGTTGATGGCCCGTGAACTGGGCACCAACAACCTGCCCGACTGCTCCAACATGTGCCACGAGGCCACCGGCCGCGCCCTCCAGGCGTCCCTGGGCACCGGCAAGGGCACCGCGGACCTCAAGGACTGGGAGACCGCCGACGCGCTCTTCGTGATGGGCGTCAACGCCGCGTCCAACGCCCCCCGGATGCTCACCTCGCTGGCCGCCGCCTACCGCCGCGGAGCGGCCGTCGTGCACATCAACCCGCTGGTCGAGGCGGCCGCCACCCGCACCATCGTCCCCCACGATTTCGTGGACATGGCCCTGTTCAAGCCGACCAGGACCAGCACCCTGAACCTCCAGCCGCGCATCGGCGGGGACATGGCGCTGGTGCGCGGCATGGCCAAGGCGATCCTGGAGCAGACCGGCGCCGACCCCAAGGCCGTCGACCGGGAGTTCATCGAGCGCTGCACCGACGGCTTCGAGGAGTACCGGGAGCTGTGCCGGACCACGCCGTGGGAGGAGATCGAGCGGCAGTCCGGGCTCGACCGCGCCGACATCCTGCGCGCGGCCCGCGTCTACCGCGAGGCCGACCGCAGCATCTTCAGCTGGTGCCTGGGCGTCACGCAGCACGAGCACGGCGTCGACACCGTCCGCGAGATCGTCAACCTGCTCCTGCTGCGCGGCAACCTGGGACGGGAGGGCGCGGGGCCCTCACCGGTCCGCGGCCACAGCAACGTCCAGGGCAACCGCACCTGCGGCATCGACCACCGTCCCACCGAGGCGTTCCTCGACCGGCTCGCCGAGGTGTGCGGGATCCGGCCGCCGCGGGAGCACGGCATGGACACCGTCGCCACCGTCGGGGCGATGCACCGCGGCGAGGTGAAGGTGTTCGTCGGCATGGGCGGCAACTTCGCCCTCGCCGCCCCCGACACCTCGTACACCTACGAGGGGTTGCGCAGCTGCGAGATGACCGTCCAGGTGAGCACCAAGCTCAACCGCAGCCATGTCGTCCACGGCCGGCAGGCGCTCATCCTGCCGTGCCTGGGCCGCACCGAGAAGGACCACCAGCGCGCCGGCCTGCAGAGCACCTCGGTCGAGGACTCGATGAGCATGGTCCACCTGTCGGTGGGCATGAAGCGCCCCGCGTCGGCGCAGCTGCTGTCCGAGCCGGCGATCATCGCCGGCATGGCCAGGGCGGCGCTGCCGGACAGCGACACGCCCTGGGAGTGGTACGTGGAGGACTACGACCGGATCCGCGACACCATGGCCCGGGTCCTCGACGGGTTCGAGGACTTCAACCGGCGGGTGCGGCTGCCGCTGGGCTTCCGGATCAAGCAGCCCGCCCGCGAGCTGGTGTTCCTCACCCCGTCCGGGCGCGCCGAGTTCTCCTCGGCGCCGCTGCCCGACGTGGTCCCCGCACCCGGCACCCTGGCCCTGGGCACCATGCGCTCCCACGACCAGTGGAACACCACCATCTACTCCGACAACGACCGCTACCGGGGCGTCCGCAACCTGCGCACCCTCGTCTTCATGAACCGCGACGACATGCGCGAGCGGGGCATCGGCGCGATGGACCCGGTGGACATCACCAGCACCGCACGGGACGGCAGCACCCGCTCCCTGAACGGCTACCTCGCCGTGCCCTACGACATCCCGCGCGGCTGCGCGGCCGGCTACATGCCCGAGATGAACGTGCTCTGCGCGCTGGGCGACTACAGCACCCAGAGCGACCAGCCGATCATGAAGCACCTCAGGGTCACGGTCACCCGCGGGGCGGCCGGCGGCCCGGATGCACGCTGACGCCCGCTGTGGAACGGTGGACGCAGGTGCTGCCCGCGGACGCGCGCGGCACCCCGGCCCACCTGCCGGATCCGGCGTGACCGGATCCGCCGCGAGAGGAGAGGTCCATGTCGTCGAAGCGACGCCGCAAGAAGAAGACCCACCGCGCCAAGGGCGCCAACCACGGGAAGCGCCCCGCCTCCTGAGCCGCGCTACGTCTGCGGCAGCCGGGACTTGACCTCGTCGTAGCCGACCTTGGCGCCGGCCTCCGCCGGGCCGTAGACCAGGTGGAGCACGCCGGTGCTGAACGCCTGCGAGGACAGCAGTTCGAGCGGGATCGCGGGGGAGCCCTCGTCGAAGAGCTTGATGCCCTTGCGCACCGCGATCGGGTGCACGAACAGGATCAGCTCGTCGAGCAGCCCCGCGGCCAGCAGCTGGCGGACCACCGAGGGCGAGCCGCTGAGCCCGATGTCGCCGCCCGGCTCGTTCTTCAGGGCCGTGACCGCCTCGACGAAGTCGCCCTGCAACTGCTCGGAGTTGCGCCAGGTGAACTCCAGCGGGCTGCGTGAGACCACGATCTTGCGGATGTCGCCCAGGACCTTGGCGAACCCGGCGTCCTCGCCGCCGGCGGCCTCCCGCTCCGGCCACGCACCGGCGAAGCTGTCGTAGGTGACCCGGCCGAAGAGCATGGTGTCCGCGGAGCTCAGGCTCGACGAGACCGCCGCGCCCATCTCCTCGTTGAAGTAGGGGAAGTGCCACTGGTCGGGCGCCTCGACCACGCCGTCGAGTGCGATGAACAGGCTGGCGCTGATCCTGCGCATGATGGTCCTCCAGAGATCGTGGGATCCGGCTGCGGTCCGGTGAACCGCTCTCGTCCGTGCAGACCGGGGCCGCGCGGCAAACTCATCGGTGCCGGCGCGGATCCGGTCCGGCGGGTCCGGTCAGGCGGTCCGGTCCGGGGGCTCCGAAACTCGCGCCAGAAGTTTCGGAAAGACGATCGAAACATTCTCTTGAGGTCGGCGGTCCACCTGTGGAATCCTCCTTCGCGGCAGCCGTGAGCTGCGCCGGGGCCGGCTCCGCCCGGCGCCCGGACGAGGCAGGACACCGTGACCGAACAGACCCCGACCGACGTGCACGCGGCATGGCTGCCGGCGGAGGCGTTCCGATCGCTCGGCTCCCGCCGGGTCCTGGTGCACGGCGCCGGGCCCCTCGTGGACACGGTGTACGAGGAGGCGGCCCGGGCCTGCGCCGAGCACGGCGGCCAGGTGCGGCGGGCGCCCGCGCAGGGACACGGCCCGGCGGCCACCGGCGAGGACGCCGACCTGGTGCTCGCCCTGTCCTCGGCGAACTCCCTCGGCCCCGCGGCCCGTTCGGTGCTCGCCGGGTTCCGTGCGGCCGGCGGCGGCACGGCGGCGATCGGCGACGAGGGCTACCTGCTGGCCCGGCGCGACGGCACCACCCTGGTCCTCGCCGACGACCCTGCGGGCCTGCTGTACGGCCTGTTCCACGTCGTGCGGCTCGGCGCCGCGGCGTTCACCGGCGACCGCCCGGCCGAGCACCACCGGCCCGCCGTGCGCAGCCGCATGCTGGACCACTGGGACAACGTCGACGTCCACCCCGTGATGGGCCAGGTCGAGCGCGGCTACTCCGGCGGCTCCTTGTTCTGGCACGACGGCCGCGCCCGCGGCGACCTCACCCGGGTGCGGGCCTACGCCCGGCTGCTGGCCGCCTGCGGGATCAACGCGGTCTCGGTGAACAACGTCAACGTGCACGCCACCGAAGCCCTGTTGCTCACCGAGCGGCTCGGCGACGTGGCCGCCCTCGCCGACGTGTTCCGTCCCTACGGCATCCGGGTGCACCTGTCCGTCAGCTTCGCCGCGCCGGTCGTCCTCGGCGGGCTGCCGACCGCCGACCCCCTGGACCCGGACGTGCGGGCGTGGTGGGCCGAGGCGACCGCCCGCGTCCACCAGGCCGTCCCGGACTTCGGCGGCTACGTCGTCAAGGCCGACTCCGAGGGCCAGCCAGGCCCGTTCAGCTACGGACGCAGCCACGCCGACGGCGCCAACCTGCTGGCCCGCGCGCTCGCGCCGTTCGGCGGCGAGGTGCACTGGCGCGCCTTCGTCTACGACCACCGGCAGGACTGGCGCGACCGCACCACCGACCGGGCCCGCGCCGCCTTCGACCACTTCGCTCCGCTCGACGGGCAGTTCGACGACAACGTGGTGCTCCAGGTCAAGCACGGCCCGATGGACTTCCAGACCCGCGAGCCCGTCTCGCCGGTGATCGCGGCCATGCCGCGGACCCGGCTGGCCGTGGAGTTCCAGGTCACCCAGGAGTACACCGGCCAGCAGCGCCACGTGTGCTACCTCGGCCCGATGTGGAGCGGGATCCTCGGCTTCGGGCCCTGGGGACCCGAGGGCCCGACCGTGGCGTCCGTGGCCGGCGGCGGGACGGAACCGGGGACGGGCCGGGCCGCCGGCGGCGGCATCGTCGCCGTCTCCAACGCCGGTGACGACCGGTACTGGACCGGCCATCCGCTGGCCCAGGCCAACCTCTACGCGTTCGGCCGGCTCGCCTGGGCCCCCGGCGCCGACCCGGCGGCGCTCCTCGACGAGTGGATCGACCTCACCTTCGTCCCCGTCGCCGCCGGCGACCCCGCCCCGCTGCGCCACGCCCTGCACGCGATGATGGCCGGCTCGTGGCGCACCTACGAGCGGTACACCGCGCCCCTGGGCGTCGGCTTCATGGTCCGCCCCGGCGACCACTACGGCCCCGACGTGGACGGCTACGAGTACACGCCGTGGGGCACCTACCACTTCGCCGACCGGGACGGCGTCGGCGTCGACCGCACCCGCGCCACCGGCACGGGCTTCACCGGGCAGTACCCGGCGCCCTGGTCGCAGGTGTACGAGTCGCCCGGGCGCTGCCCCGACGAGCTGCTGCTGTTCTTCCACCACGTCCCCTACGGGCACGTGCTGCGGTCCGGGTCGACGGTCGTGCAGCACATCTACGACACGCACTTCGACGGTGCCGAGGAGGCGGCCGCGATGCGGCGGCGCTGGGCCGACCCCGCGCTGACCCGTCTCGTCGACCCGGCCCTGCACGCCCGGGTGGGCGAACGCCTCGACGAGCAGGTGCGCTGTGCCGAGGAGTGGCGGGACCAGGTCAACGCCTACTTCTTCCGCAAGTCCGGGGTGCCCGACGCCCGGGGGCGCCGGATCCCGTAGCGCTCCGGTGCCCGGGGGCGGCGGAGCCCGTGCCGCTCAGCCGTCCTCGCGCAGCACCGCGACGCCGTACCCCGCCAGGGCGAGCGTGCCGCCCTGCTCCGTACGCGCCCCCGTGAGCAGGTCCACCCCGGCGGCCGGCGCGGCGAACTCCACGGCCTCGTCGCCGTGGTTGAGCAGGAACAGCAGCCGGGTGCCGTCCGGGGCCACCCGCACCGCGCTCTCCACGCACGGCAGTTCGGGCACGCGCCCCGCGATGCCGTGCGCCGCCAGCACCTGCCGCACCACCCAGTCCACGCCGGGCTGGTCCAGGCCGGTGGCCACGTACCAGCCGTGGCCGGCGCCGAAGGAGTTGCGGGTGACCGCGGGCGTGCCGGCGTAGAAGTCGGCCCCGTAGGCGCCGAGCGTCTCGGCGCCCTGCGGGACCACCAGCTCGAACACCAGCCGCGCCCCGGCCTCCAGCACCTCGCCGCCGGCCTGAAGGCGCACCGGGTTGACCACGTCGGCGCCCCGGGCGTCCCACTCGTCGATCCTGATGCCCATCAGCGGCCCGAGCGGGCCCGGCACGTCGCTCAGGAAGGCGTTGTCGCTCTCGTCCACCCGGCCGGACAGATACGTCGCCAGCACCGAACCGCCGCGGCGCGCCACGTCCTCCAGCCGCTGCGGCAGGTCGCCCTTGAGCATGTGCAGCGCGGGCGCCACGACCACGTCGTAGCCGGACAGGTCCGCGGTCACCGCGACCACGTCCACGTCCACGCCGGCCTCCCACAGCGCCCGGTAGTAGGCCAGCACCACCTGCTGGTAGCGGACCAGCCGGGACGGGCCGTCGGAGATCTCCAGCGTCCACCAGCTGTCCCAGTCGAAGAGCAGCGCCACCCGAGCCGGGGTGCGAGCGCCCAGCGCCACGTCGCCGAAGCGCTCCAACTCTTCGCCGAGTGCCGCGACTTCACGGAAGACGCGGGTGTCGTCGCGGCCGGCGTGGTTGATGACCGCGCCGAAGTACTTCTCGCTGGCGCCGCGCGAGGCGCGCATCTGGAAGTAGAGGACGGCGTCGGCGCCGTGCGCCACGGCCTGCCAGCTCCACAGCCGCATCACCCCGGGCCGCTTCACCGGGTTGACGTCGCGGCAGGCGGTCGTGGTCGGCGCCTGCTCCATGACCCAGAACGGCAGGCCGTCCTTCAGGCCGCGCATCAGGTCGTGGCTGAGGGCCGCCCAGGCCGGGCCGGCGTCCTCGGGCGGGTAGTTGTCCCAGGACGCGAAGTCCAGGTGCGGCGCCCAGCGGTGGTAGTCGATCGGCCGGTACATGCCCATGAAGTTGGTGGTGACCGGGGTGTCCGGGCTGTGCCGGCGGATCGCGGCCTTCTCGTCGCGGAAGTTGGCGAGCATGGCGTCGGACATGAACCGCAGGTAGTCCAGGGTGATGCCCTGGAAGGCGGTGTGGTCGGGGCCGCGCCAGTGCTCGGTGAGCGCGGACGGCGGCTCGATCTCCTCCCAGTCGGAGAAGGTGTGCGACCAGAAGGCGGTGCACCAGGCCGAGTTGAGCGCGTCCAGCGTCCGGTACCGCGCCCGCAGCCAGACGCGGAAGCCGGCCGCGCACCGCTCGCAGTAGCAGGCGCCGCCGTACTCGTTGCCGACGTGCCAGGCGATCACCGGCGGCCGGCCGGCGTAGCGTTCGGCGATCCGGCCGGCCACCTCGGCGGACAGCCGGCGGAAGACCGGGGAGTTCGGGCAGGAGTTGTGGCGCTGCCCGTAGCGGTGCCTGCGGCCCTCGAAGTCGGTGCGGGTCACCTCAGGATGGGCGCGGGCCAGCCATGCCGGGTGGGCTCCGGTACCGGTGGCCAGCACGATCCGGCGGCCCTGCTCCTCGGCTTCCGCCACGATCCGGTCCAGCGTGCTGAAGTCGTGGACGTCCGCGGCGGGTTGGGTGAGCGCCCAGGTGAACACGCCGACGGTGACGGTGTCGATGCGCGCGGTGTCGAACAGCCGGTAGTCGTCCTTCCAGACCTCCGGCGGCCACTGCTCGGGGTTGTAGTCCCCGCCGAACGGGATCTTCGGGGTCGCGGGCAGGCTCATGCGGTGAATTCCTCGCGGATCTCGGCGATCATCGGGCGGCAGTTGAACAGGACGGTGGCGGCGATCAGCGACGCCAGCAGGGCGGGCAGCACCTGGGCGCCGGCCGCGACGACCGCGACCGCGGCGGCCAGCACGCACAGGTTCCCCGCGGTCGCCCTGGGGGAGCGGACCAGGAAGTACGCGGCCAGCCGGGCCGTGTCCGCGGTGCGGAAGGAGAACAGCGACGCGATCACCAGCGCGTTGGCCGCCCACAGCGCGGACAGCACCGCCAGCACGGCCAGCAGCCCGGCCCACCACGCGGGGATCCCGGCGGTGTCCCGGTGGGTGAGCGTGGTGCCGACCAGGGTCATCGCGGCCAGCCACGGCGTCCACACCTTCAGCGCGTCCACGGCGTTGGCACGGTAGCCGCGCCAGTACGCGCGCGCCGGACGCAGCTCGGTCAGGTCGCGGCTGCGGCGGTGCCAGGCGTAGAGCGCGGCGGACCAGGCCGGGCCGGCGGGCAGCAGGCACAGCGCGGCCAGCGGCAGGTTGCCGGCGTCGCGGTCGAGCAACCCGATCAGCAGCAGGCCGGGCGCGGTCGCCACCACCAGCAGCAGCTCGACCACCAGCAGGCTGTAGACCAGGGCGGCGGCGCGGGCCAGCGGGCCCTCGCCGAACTCCTTGCGGACTGCGGACACTGCGCTCATGCCGGGCCTCCTGCTCCGTCGTCGCCGGCCGGACGGCCGGCCCGGCCGGGCGGCGGGGACGTCTGCGGGTTCGTGTCCTGCGGGGTGCCGTGCGCGCTGCCGTCCGCCGGGTCCTGCGGTGTGCGGCCGAGCAGCCGGCGCCCGTCCCACCAGGCGGGCGTGGAGTCGGTGACCGGGGTCAGCTCCAGCAGCGTCACCTCGTGCCGGGCGAGCACCAGGTCGCAGTCGACCCGCCCGCCGGAGACCGGCAGCGAGCGATGGTGGCGGGAGGGCTCCGCGGCCTCCCGCAGCGCGGCGAGCTGGCGGCGGTCGGGCGACGCCGGCCGGCCCATCTGCGCCCAGGCGGCCCACGCGTTGCCGGCGTCCTCGGACACCGAGGAGCGGTGCGCGTAGGCGGTGGCGGTGCCGGGGCCGCCGACCGGGACCGACAGCCGCACGGTGTGGCCGTCCACGACCTCGCCGGTCCCGGTGTGGTCCACCGGCGCCCAGGCCAGGACGGTGACGCGGCCGTCCGGGTGGCGGGTGACGAGATGGTCGGCGCCGCGCACCAGGACCGCGTCGCCCATCCGCGCCATGAACGCGTACAGGTGGTAGGTGGGCTTCTTGATCTGCCGGTGGGTGAGCAGGCCGAAGCCGCCGTGGAAGAGGGCGGTGGGGACGCCGGTCTCCTCGAACATGTCGCTGAACGTCCAGTAGGAGAAGGAGTCGACCAGGTCGCCGCCGGACGCCAGCACGGGCGCGAGGTACGCGGCGTGCAGCGCGGTGTCGTGGATCGGGTTGTCGGGCCGGTAGGAGGAGTTGAACTCCGTGATGTGGACGGGCAGTCCGGCCAGCTTGCTGCCGGCCAGCTGCTCGCGGGGCGCCGCGAACTGCTCCAGCAGCATCGACGCGGGGCCGAGCGTCTGGTGCACCCCGAACGGGACGTGCTGGGCGGGCCCGGTGGAGTACGCGTGGCGGCTGACGAAGTCGACCGGGGCCCCGGTGGACTCGGCGAACTCCGCGAAGCCGGTCATCCAGTGCGGCTGGTAGCCGGGCGCCAGCGACGGCCCGCCGACCTGGAGTTCGGCGTCGACGTCCTTGACGGCGGCGGCCGTCACCTCGTACAGCCGGTGGTAGGCGTCCTGGTCCGCGCCGGCCCAGAAGTCCGGCAGGTTGGGCTCGTTCCACACCTCGATCGGCCAGCTGCGCACCTCGTCGAGCCCGTACCGGTCGACCAGGTGCCGGACGGTGCCGGCCACCAGGTCGGCCCACTCCCGCCAGTCGCGCGGCGGGGTGACGTTGCCCTTCCACCAGAACACCGTCTGCGCGCCGGAGGCGAGGTGCTCCGGCATGAACCCCAGCTCCACGAAGGGGCGCACGCCGAGGTCGAGATACGCGTCGACGACCTGGTCGACGTAGGTGAACGCGTGCCGGACGTGCCGCTCGCCGCCGTGCTCGTACGGGCGGTACACGCCGGTGTGGTCGCTCAGCAGGCCGTGGCCCCTGATGTGCCGGAAGCCGATGTCCTGCTGGACGAGAGCGAGCGAGTCCTGGTAGTCGCGCCGCAGCGCGAGGTCGAACCGGCCGGTCCCGACGCAGAAGCGCCACGCGTCCGTCAGGCGGCCTGAGGGCTGGTCGGGAACTGATGTCCGCACAGTGGTGGTCCTTCGTTTCGGTGCGCCGGGAACCGGCCGGTCGGGCGGGACGTCAGCTCTTGTCGGAGCCGTTCTTCTTGCTCCTGTAGCGGTCGTAGGCGGTGTTGACGAGCTTCAGGTACTGGTCGCCGTTCTTGCCCTTCAACTCGCTCTTGAACGCGTCCCACTGGCTGAGCGGGCGGTCGCCGAGGATGAACTTCAGCGTCTGCTGCTGGACGTAGTCCTTCAGCGGCGCCTCCCACAGCGCGAACTGCTCCTGCTCGTCGGCGTTGAGCGGGTGCGGCGGCGGCACGGCGAGCGTCTTGCGGGCGGTCATCACCTTCTGGAACTCCTTCTCCTCGGCGGAGAAGGTCGACTCCAGCAGCTGGGTGCTGCCGCCGTAGGCGAAGTTGCCGTTGCTGAAGCCGAAGTCGACGTTCAGCTTCTTGGTCGCCGTCGGGTTGAGGCCGACGTAGTCGACGTCCTTGGCGAGCTGGAAGCCGCCGGACGCGTCGCGGGTGTACGTGACGCCCTCGACACCCCACTTGGCGAAGATCTGGCCCTCGTCGGAGTAGAACAGCCAGTCCACGAACTGCATCATCGCGACGAAGTCCTTGGAGTCGCGGGCCTTCTTGGAGATCATCAGGCCGTTCTCCAGGCGCAGACCGACCTTGACGTCGCCCGCCGGGCCGACCGGCACCGCGATCTTCACGATCTTCGCGTTCGGCACCGACTTGGCCAGGCCCGGACGGTAGGTGTTGACCAGCTCCTGCGCGTTGGTGCTGATCACGAACGACTTGCCGGAGGTGAACTTCGCCTCGGCCTGGTCGTCGGTCTGGGTGAAGGACTCCGGGTCGAGCAGCTTCTCGGCGACCAGCGTGTGGGCGTAGTCGATCATCGCCTTGTACTGGTCCATGGCGCCGGTGAGCACGAACGCGTCGGAGCCGGCGTCGTACGTGGCGTTCTGGTAGCCCCAGCCGCCGCCGTAGCCCGCGCCGAACGCCTGCCCGAGGGTCTGCAGCAGCGCACCGCCCGGGGTGGGCTGGCTCCACCGGTCGGTCATCGGGTACGAGTCGGGGTGCGCGGCCTTCATCGCCTTGAGCACGCTGTGCAGGTCGTCCAGCGTCTTGGGGATCTGCAGGCCCAGCGCGTCGAGGACGTCGGTGCGGATCGCGAAGGAGTAGTCGATCCACACGTCCTCGTGCAGGCCCGGCAGCACGTAGTACTTGCCGTCGTCCTGCAGGAGGGTGTCGACGTCCCCCTGCAGGTTCCACTTGGCGATCTTGGCCTTGTAGTTGGGCATCAGGTCGACGTAGTCGCTGACCGGGAGGATCGCGCCGGACGCGACGAACGGCGCCTCCTGGCCCGGGTAGGTCTTCGGGATCAGGAACGGCGCGTCGCCGGCGCCGAGGATGACGCTGCGCTTGTTCTCGTAGTCGCTGAGCGGCACCACGGTCGGCTTCAGGGTGACGTTGGTGCGCTTGGCCAGCTCCGTCCAGAACAGCCAGTTGCCCTTCTCCGGGTAGCCGGGGTTGTCGTTGAGCAGCGTGCTGAAGGTGACCGGGGCGGTCGCCTTGAACTGCTGGCCGACGGCGAACGTGTCCATCGCGTCGGTTCTGTTCTTCGACAGGTCCGTGGACTTGTCCGAGCCGCCGCTGCTGGTGCAGCCGGCGAGGCCGAGGGTGGCCGCGCCCAGCGTGACGAGCAGGGACCGCCGGGAGATGTTGGTCATGGGAAGACTCCAGCCCGCGGGTACGGGAGTTGGGTTGGGAGGTGAGGGAAACAGGTGGCGCGGACCGTCAGCCCTTGACGGCGCCGAGCGTGACCCCGGAGACGAAGTACCGCTGGACGAAGGGGTAGACGACCAGGATGGGAAGGGTGGTGAGGACGATCGTCACGGCCTGGATGTTCGCGCCGACCGCGGTCGCGTCCGCCTCGGTGAAGCCGACGGAGGTCCCGTTGGTGGCACCGGCGATCAGGTTGCGCAGATAGACCGTCACCGGCATGAGGTCCGAGTGGTCCATGTACAGGAACGCGGCGAACCACGAGTTCCAGAAGGACACCGCGTAGAAGAGGACCATGGTGGCCAGCACCGCCTTGGACAGCGGCAGCACCACGCGCCACAGGATCCCGTAGGTGTTCAGGCCGTCGATCGCGGCGGCCTCCTCCAGCTCCGCGGGCAGGCCCTCGAAGAACGCCTTCATCACCAGCAGGTTGAACACGCTGATCGCGTTGGGCAGCGCGATCGCCCACACGCTGTTCTTCAGGCCGAGCGTGGTGACCAGCACGTAGTTGGGGATCAGGCCGCCGGAGAAGAACATGGTGAACACCGCGACGCCGACCAGCACTCCGCGCCCGCGCAGGTCCTTCTTGGACAGCACGTACGCGTAGCAGGTGGTCAGGAACATCGCGACGACCGTGGCGACGACCGTGTAGACGACCGTGTTGCGGTAGTCCGTCCAGAACATCGAGTTGGTCATCACGGCCTTGTAGGTCGTGAGGTTGAACCCGCGCGGCCAGAGGTTGACCTTGCCGGAGCGGATGTAGGCGTCGCTGCTGAAGGAACGCGCGACGATGTTGACGATCGGGTACAGCGTGACCACGATGACGCCCAGCAGGATCACCGTGTTGACCGTCTGGAAGACCCGGTGGCCCCTGGTGGTGCGGATCCCGGCGGGCCGTGTCGACGGCCGGTCCTCGACGGTGGTCGTGTCCAGGGTCACCACAGGCTCGTCCCCACTGCGCGACGTGAGATGCGGTTGGCGGTGACGATCAGCACCAGCCCGATCAGCGACTCGAACAGCCCGATCGCCGCCGCGTAGCTGAAGTTGTTGGAGATCACGCCCATCCGGTACAGGTACGTGGAGACCACGTCCGCCGTCGGGTACGTCAGCGGGTTGTAGAGCAGCAGGATCTTCTCGAAGCCGACCGCCATGAAGGTGCCGACGTTGAGGATCAGCAGCGTCACCATCGTGGGACGGATGCCCGGCAGCGTGACGTGCCAGGTCTGCTTCCACCGGTTGGCGCCGTCGATCCTGGCCGCCTCGTACAGGTTGTCGTCGATCGAGGTCAGCGCGGCGAGGTACAGGATCGTGCCCCAGCCGACGGTCTGCCACAGCTCCGAGGAGACGTAGATCGACCGGAACCAGCCGGGCTGCTGGATGAACAGGATCGGCTTGTGCCCGATGTGGTGCAGCAGCTGGTTCACCGGGCCGTCCGCGGCGACGAACTGCATCACCACGCCGGCCACGATCACCGTGGACAGGAAGTGCGGCAGGTAGGAGACCGACTGGACCAGCTTCTTGAACGACCGGCTGCGTACCTCGTTGAGCAGCAGCGCCAGGATGATCGGCATCGGGAAGCAGACGACGAGCGTCAGCACGCCGATCACCAGGGTGTTGGTGAAGACGTGCCAGAACGACGGGTCGTGCCAGAACAGTTTGAAGTACCGCCAGCCGACCCACTCGTCGCCGAACATGCTGCCGCCGGGCCGGTACCGCCGGAAGGCGATCACGTTGCCCAGCATCGGCAGGTAGCGGAAGACCGCGAAGAACAGCAGCGGAAGCACCGCCAGCGAGTACAACTGCCAGTCGCGGCGCAGCGACTGACGCCACGTACGACGGCTCCGGCGCGGCGGATCGGACCTGGCCCGACTCCGGCTGCGCGTGTCGGGCGGCAGGTCCACCGCCTTGGTCGTGCTCATCCTCTGCCCTCCGGGAACAGGTGCGGGCGGACGCCGCCCGGTGCCGCGACCGGCGCGGACGGCCGTGCGGGACCCCACCTGCGGAAGCACGGAGAGGCGGGGCGGAGTCGAAACATTCGAAACTCTTTCTTAACGTGCCGCGCACTCTAAGGACGCTCCAGAACGGGTGTCAATAGGTGGGACCTTGGGATTCTGGGCCTGGTCGGGCTCTTGCCGGTCGCGTATATTCGCGCCGACCCCACCGTTTCGACCCGCCCCGACGGGCAAGTATGTCGAAACTTTCGAACCTCAGTGTGAGGCTCCCTTGACCAGTTCCGATCCCTCAGCCGAGCCTCGCGCCGCCACGATCGCCACCATCGCCCGCGATGTCGGCGTCTCGGTGGCGACGGTCTCCAAGGTCCTCAACGGCCGCGACGACGTCGCACCCGACACCCGCGCCCGCGTCGAGGAGAGCCTCGACCGGCACCGCTACCGCCGCCGCACCCGCCGGGCCCCGGTGGCCCACCGTCAGATCCATCTGGTCTTCCACGAGTTCGACTCGGCATGGGCGATGGAGATCATCCGCGGCGTCGAGACCGCCACGTCCGCGTCCGGCATCGAGCTGGTGCTGGCCCAACTCGGCGGCCGGCACCGCCCCACCGACACCTGGCTCGACGGCGTCGTGGCCAGGCCCCCGCTCGGCGTGCTGTTCGTCGCCTGCGGCCTGACCAGGGCCCAGCAGGCCAAACTGCGCCGCCGGCACATCCCGTTCGTGGCCGTCGACACCGACAGCGTCACCCCCGAGTCGGTGCCCACCGTGGGCTCCAACAACTGGAACGGCGGCCTGATCGCCGCCCGCCACCTGCTGGAACTCGGGCACCGCAGGATCGCCGTCATCGCCGGCCCCGAGGACCTGCTGTGCAGCAGGGCGCGCGTCGCCGGATTCAGCTCCGCCCACGACGAGGCCGGGCTGGCGATGGACGCGGCACTGGTCCGCCACGGCACGTTCTACCTCGACGCCGGCTACGAGCACGGGCTCGAACTGCTGCGCTCCGCATCCCGGCCGACGGCCGTCTTCGCCGGCTCCGACACCCAGGCGATGGGCGTGCTGAAGGCGGCCCGCCAGCTGGGCCTGCGGCTGCCCGAGGACCTGTCCGTCGTCGGCTACGACAACCTGCCGGTCGCGGCCTGGACCGGCCCCGCGCTCACCACCGTCCACCAGCCGCTTCAGGACATGGCCGGCACCGCGACCCGGATGCTGCTCGACCTGTCCGACGGCGTCGAGCCGGCCTCCACCCGCATCGACCTCGGGACCGAACTCGTGGTGCGCGAGAGCACCGCACCCCCCGCGCAGGACCGCTGACCCGCGGCCGCAGCCGTCCTGGACGCCGCCCGCCCCGTCCAGCCCCACCCACCGCAACGGAGGACCCGTGGCCCTGTTCGACCTTCCGCTGGAGCAGTTGGAGCGCTACGCCCCCGACGTCCCGGAACCCGACGACTTCGACGCCTTCTGGCAGGCGACGCTCCAGCAGGCCGCGGCCGTGCCGGTGCTGGTCGACGCCCGGCCGGTGGACACCGGGCTGAGCCTGCTCGACACCTGGGACGTCACCTTCGCCGGCTTCGGCGGCGACCCGGTGCGCGCCTGGTTCACCCGCCCCCGCGACGCGGACGGGCCGCTGCCCGCCGTCGTGGAGTACCTCGGCTACGGGCGCGGCCGCGGCCTGCCGCACGAGCGGCTGACCTGGTCCGCGGCCGGCTACGCGCACCTGCTGATGGACACCCGCGGCCAGGGCGACCAGTACGGCACCGGCGGCGACACCCCGGACCCGTACGGCGGCGCGCTCGGCGGTCCGGGCCCCGCGACCCGGGGCATCCTGGTCCCGCAGGACTACTACTACCGGCGGCTGATCACCGACGCCGTCCGGGCCGTGGCCGCCGTGCGCGCGCTGCCGGGCGTCGACCCGGAGCAGGTGGCGGCGCTCGGCAACAGCCAGGGCGGCGGCCTCGCGCTGGCCGTGGCCGGACTCGTCCCCGACCTGGCCGCGCTGATGGCCTCCGCGCCGTTCCTCTGCCACATCCAGCGCGCCGTCGACATCACCGATGCGGACCCGTACGGGGAGATCGTGCGCTACCTCGCCGTCCACCGGGACGCGGAGGAGCGGGTGCGGCGGACGCTGTCGTACGTCGACGGGGTGGCGTTCGCCCGCCGCGCCCAGGCGCCGGTGCACATGGGGACCGGGCTGCGCGACACGGTGTGCCCGCCCAGCACGGTGTTCGCCGCGTACAACCAGTACGGCGCGGCCGCCGGACTGCCCGCGCCCGCGGACCGCACCATGCACGTCTACCCGTTCAACCACCACGAGGGCGGCGAGAGCGTGCACACCCGCCGCCAACTGCGGTGGCTGGCAACCCGGTTGGATTGCGGCGCGACCCGGCTCCAGCCCGCGCGGACCGGCTGACAGGCCCCCGGCGGCCCGGTCCTGCCGAATGTTTCGAGCCGCGCCGCGGACTTGACCGTGCGGAAAACGCACCCGTAAAGTCCCGTATCTGTTCGCACTTGTGCTGTGTGTTCATGGATATGAACGACCTGAGGTGAGGGCCCATGTTCGAGGGTGTGCTGTTCTTCCCGGTGACACCGTTCGCCTCGGAAGATTCGGTGGATCTTCCGATCCTTGCGGACCATGTGCGGCGCGGTGTCGCGGCCGGCGCGGGCGGGGTGTTCGTCGCCTGCGGGACGGGCGAGTTCCACGCCCTGGGCCCGGAGGAGTTCGCGGCCGCGGTGCGGACCGCCGTCGAGGTGGTGGGCGGCCGGGTCCCGGTCTTCGCCGGCGCCGGCGGCGTCCCGACGCTGGCCCGGCAGTACGCGCGCGCGGCCCGGGACGCGGGTGCCGACGGCCTGCTGCTGATGCCGCCCTACCTCGCCCAGGGACCCGCCGCCGGCCTGGTCGGCTACGTCCGGCAGGTCGCCGCCGCCACCGACCTCCCGCTGATCGTCTACCAGCGCGGCACCGCGCGCTTCGACGTCCCCTCGGCCCTCGAAGTGGCGCGCATGCCGCAGGTGGTGGGGTTCAAGGACGGTCTCGGCGACCTCGACCTGATGTCCCGCATCGTCACCGCCGTGCGCGCCGACGAGCGCACCGGCGGCGGTGACTTCCAGTTCTTCAACGGCATGCCGACCGCCGAGGCCTTCGTGCCCGCGTACCGAGCGATCGGTGTCGAGCTGTACTCCTCCGCCGCCTTCTGCTTCGCGCCCGAGGTGTCGCTGGCCTTCCACCGCGCCGTCACCGGCGGCGACGAGGCCGCGGCCGAAGCGCTGCTGTCCACGTTCGTCCGGCCGCTCGTCGCGCTGCGCGACCGCGTCCCCGGGTACGCCGTGGCGCTGGTCAAGGCAGGCGTGCGGCAGAGCGGGCTCGATGTCGGCGGCGTACGGCCCCCGCTGGTCGACCCCACCGCCGAGGACCTCGCCGAACTCGCCCGGATCACCGCGGCGGGCCGCGCGCTGGCGGCCCGACTCGCCGCCGGCTCGGGGGAGTCCGGTTCGGCGGAGTCCGGATCCGCGCCGGCGCCGGCCGCGGAGGCGGCGCGATGAGCGCGGGGCCGGTCATCACCCGGATCGACATCACGCCCGTCGCTTTCGCCGACCCGGCCCTGCTGAACGCGGTCGGCGTGCACGAGCCCTACGCCCTGCGGGCGGTCGTCGAGGTCCACACCGACCAGGGCGTCAGCGGCCTCGGCGAGACCTACGCCGACGAGGGCCACCTGCGCCGGCTGCGGGCGGCCGCGGACGCGCTGACGGGCATGCACGTGCACGCGCTGGGCGCCATGCACCGCCGCGTCGCCGTGGTCCTCGGCGGCGACCGCGGCTCGGACGGGCACGGCCTGACCGGCATGATCACCACCAGCAGCACGGTGGACCGGGTCTTCTCGCCGTTCGAGGTCGCCTGCCTGGACATCCAGGGCCGCGTCGCCGGACGGCCGGTCGCCGACCTGCTCGGCGGCCCGGTGCGCGACCAAGTGCCGTTCAGCGCCTACCTCTTCTACAAGTGGGAGGGTCACCCCGGCGCCGAGCCCGACGGCTGGGGCGCCGCCCTCGACCCGGACGGCATCGTCGCCCAGGCCCGGCGCATGATCGACGCGTACGGCTTCACCGCCATCAAGCTCAAGGGCGGTGTGATGCCGCCCGAGGAGGAGATCGAGGCGGTGCTCGCGCTGCGCGCCGCCTTCCCCGGCGTCCCGCTGCGACTGGACCCCAACGCCGCCTGGACGGTGGACACCTCGCTGAAGGTCGCCCGCGCGCTCGACGGCGTCCTCGAATACCTGGAGGACCCCACGCCCGGCCAGGAGGGCATGGCGCGCGTGGCCCGCGAGGCACCGATGCCGCTGGCCACCAACATGTGCGTGGTCGCCTTCGACGAGCTGCCCGCGGCGGTCGAACGCGACGCGGTCCAGGTGGTGCTCTCCGACCACCACTACTGGGGCGGCCTGCGCCGCTCCACCCTGCTCGCCGGGATCTGCGACACGTTCGGCCTGGGCCTGTCCATGCACTCCAACTCCCATCTCGGCATCAGCCTGGCCGCGATGGTCCACCTCGGGGCCGCCACGCCCCATCTCACCTACGCCTGCGACACCCACTGGCCCTGGAAGACCGAGGACGTGGTCGTGCCCGGCGCCCTGGAGTTCGACGGCGGCGCGGTCGCCGTGCCGCGCGGGCCGGGCCTCGGCGTCGAACTCGACCGCGACGCGCTCGCCCGCCTGCACGAGCAGTACCTGCGCTGCGGCCTGCGCAACCGCGACGACACCGGCTACATGCAGCGCGTCGACCCCGGTTACGAGAAGAAGTCGCCGCGCTGGTGACGGCCACTCGTCAGGGCCGCGCCGGTGACGGCGACCCGGCGTGCGCTCTCACCATCGCCTTCGGCCTGATGCCGCCCGCGAGCCGCGCCGCGTTCCGCGCCGCCGTCGCCACCGTCGAGGTCGACGACGCCACCTGGCCCCGCGGCCGCGGCTGGGCCCTCACCACCGGGCTCAACTCCCATGTCTCCTATGCCGCGTGAACCCGCGCGTGGCCGAGCAGACCACCCGCCAGATCACCCAGGCCCTCCTCGGCTGAGGGTCGCGGCCAAGGTCTCGGTCAGGGCCCGCTCGGACCGCACCGCGGTGCACGCGGGGCTCCGCCCGCCGGCCGGAGCCCCGCGTCGCACGACCTAGAGGTTCTGCGCGTGCAGCACGTGGTGGCCGGCCTGCACGCCGTCCACGTACACGTACCGGCCGTCGCTCGTGGCGTTCGCGCCGCCGGCCGCCCGGGAACCGTCCCACACCAGGCGCCCGTCGAGCCGGACGCTCACCCGCTTGCCCTGCGTCGGGACGGCGAGCCGGCCCGACGTCCCGGCCGGGGTCGTCGCGTGGAGCTGGAAGCCCTGGGTGAGCGCCTGCCAGGACACGGCGATGTCGCCGTGCGGCGTCGGCACGTTGCCCTGCGCCCACTTCAGGCCGGCCGGGTGCGGCACCACCGCGTACGAGGTGTAGCCGGCTCCCGTCGGCGTCACGCCGAGCACCTGGTCGGTGAGGGTGACCGTCGGGCCGGAGGCCCAGCCGTGCGCGAGGCTGGTGAACTGGCTGATGCCGGGGTCACCGGCGGCGTTGGCCTTCTCCCACCACGCGCTGCCCGGGTCCTTGGAGAGCATGTAGCCCCAGAAGGCGCGCATCAGCTCCAGGCCGCTCGCCTGCGTGTCCCCGGACGGGTCGGGCACCGCGAGACGGGCGCTCGCCTCGAAGCCGCTGGGCAGCGGCTCGTACATCGGCCCCATCGGAGCGTGGGCGGCGCTCGGCGACACCGTGAGGGAGCCGTGCGTGCTCCAGGTGTTCTGGTGCAGGTAGTCCATGGCGCGCTGCGCCTGGTCCGCGTCGGCGACCCCGGTGAGCACCGCGGTGGCGTTGGCGTCCTGCGGGTACACGCCGGGCGTCTCGCGGGAGAGCCGGTAGGCGCCGGTCGCGCTGTCCCACAGCTGGTCGTTGATCGCCTTCTTCAGCACCACCGACCGCGACGCGTACGAGGCCGCGTCCGACGCCGCACCGTGCGCCTTCGCCAGCTCGGCCATCTCGTCGAGGTTGCGGGCGTACAGGGCGTTGACGTACGTCTCGTGGCCGCAGTCGCTGTAGCCGTAGTGGCCGCAGGAGCCGACGTTGCCGAAGGCGATCAGGCCCTGCGGGTCCTGGCTGCGCACCGACTCCAGCCAGGTCATCGCCTTGGTCAGCGACGGCCACCACTTGTCGAGGTAGGCGGTGTCCCCGGTGTAGAGCCAGTGCTCGTAGTGGTTGTAGACGTACCACGTCACGTACTCGCCGTAGGTGCGGATCTCGTCCTCGTTGTGCTGGCCCACCAGGCTCTCGCCCGGCACGTAGCCGTCGGAGAGCTGCTGCGCCGACAGGGAGGACAGCGAGTTGTCGACCGCGGCGAGGTCGCCGGTGCTCAGGTAGGTGACGGGGGCCTGGATCGCGAGGTCGCCCTGCCAGACGATGCGGTCGCGCTTCGCGCCGTCGAAGATGACCTCCTGGCCGGGGTCGGCGTACGGCACCTGCGAGTCGGCGTGGTCCGGCTCGCCCGCCGTGTAGGGCCAGCTCTTGGCCGTGTCGGACATCCAGGTGTCCATCTGCACGGTGTAGGCGCCCGCGAACCAGATCTTGTTGAGCTCGTTGTCGCTCGACAGGAACCAGCCCTGGTAGTCGGCCGGGTTCGCCTGCTTCGGGACCGCGTCGAAGGACAGCGAGACGCCGTCGACGTCCACCCAGCCGGCACCGTCCAGGAAGAGCGTCGCGTAGCGGAATCCGCCGCGGAGCTGCGGGTCCGTCACGGTGGCGGGCAGCTTCGACGCGTCGAATTCCAGCGTGTGGCTGTCGGCGTCATAGGTGTACGCGACCCCCGGGTAGCCGGTCCAGATGTTCGCGGTGTCGCAGCCGGGCGCGTACGCCGCCTCGCCGTTGTTGGCCTGCGGCGTGGTCGCGGCGAACTGCTGGGACTCGCTGAAGCAGACGTGGAGCTTGGGCGGCGTCGAGGAGACACCGGCGACGTGGACCTTGATCTTCCCGCCCACCTCCTTGCCGAAGTCGAGGGTCAGCAGCGGCGACTGCGTGCGGTCGCCGCTGCTGACCAGCCGCACCGGCTTCACCGACGGCCCGCCGAGCGCGGCCTTCGGGTCGCCCTGGATGGCGCCGCTGCGCGGGTCGGCGGAGAGCACCGCGACCGGCTTGACGTCATGGCTGGTGGGAGCGAGCACGTAGGGCCGCCAGTCGCCGGGCCGGGGCTGGTAGCCGCTGTCCGACCAGGGGCTCGACGGGCCCGCGCCCGGAGCCGCCGCCAGCGCCGAGGGCGCGGCCAGCCCCATGGGCAGAATCGTGGCCAGTGCCGCGCTGACGGCCGCCGTCAGGGCGACCTTGCGCGTGCGATGTCTGGAAATCCTGATCATCTCCCTCTGTCCCGGGGGCGAATGATTGGTACGTTTCAATCACGCCCCGGCGAGGCTAGCCACGGCCCAGGATTGAATCAACGTTTCAACCAGGATCTCTTCAAAGATCGTCACCGGAGGGCGTGGTCATTCATCTGCCCTGCTCAGCAACGATGTTGACGGTCCTCTGGCGATGGCCGAGGTCGGTGAGAGTCGGCTCGCGGGTCCACCGGGCCGCCGCCGAAAGCGTCCGTCCAGGGGCTGTCCGGTACCGGATGAGGGGACCCTTCCAGAACGTTTCACTCACCGGGATCCCGGCTGGGACCTCAGCCGGGATCTCCCGGTCGCGGGCGCGGGGTTCAGCCGGCAGGCGGCGCCGCGGCGATCCGCCCGGCGAGCTGCTCCACCGCCGCGGCGACCGTGCCCGGGCTGGAGATCATGGTCAGGTGGCGGGCGCCGGGGATGAGCGTCGGCGCCGGCGCGCCGACGCGGCGGGCCGTCTCCTGCGGGGTCTGCTTCGAGAAGACGTCGTCGTCGGAGCCGAACACCACCGACTTGGGCACCGGCACCGCGGCCAGCCGGGCCACCTGGTCCGCGGGCAGGCCGGGGACGCCCTCGCCGAGCATGCTCCACAGCGCGCCCTCGGCGCCCGCGACCCGCAGCGGACGGCGCCACTGGTCGACGCCCGCGGCGTCGAGTCGTGGGCAGGCCGGCCCGCACTGCGCGTCGTAGAAGCTGCGGATGATGCCGTCGATGCCCAGGCCGATCCGCAGCAGCGTGGTGCGGTACGGGGGGAGCAGCACGTACTTCAGGGCCGAGGGCGGCCCCGCGCCCGTGTCGAGGGCGTCGCCGTCCAGCAGCATCACGCCCCCGATCCGGGCGGGCGCCCGCAGCGCCGCCTCGGTGACCACGGCGGCGCCGCTGGAGTGCCCGACCAGCAGCGGGTGGGCGCCGCCGAGGTGCATCGCGTCGAGGAAGCCGAGCAGTTGCCGGGTGAAGTGGTCGACGGTGTACGGGCCGCGCCGCTCGCTGTAGCCGTCGCCGGTCAGGTCCAGCGCGTACACCCGGTGGTCG
>WRCZ01000001.1 GCA_009783685.1 Actinomycetes bacterium | reverse complement strand
CGCGGTCGGCGATCAGCGCGGCCAGCGGCGCGAGTTGCTGGAAGTCGTTGACGTGCGAGGCGGTGTCGCCGAGCCGTGTGCCGATCTTCAGCGCCTGGCCCGCCTCGCGATAGCTCTGCCGGGTCTCGGCCGTTCCCCGTGCGACACCGCCCACGGCGACGCCGTCGACGGACGTCCGGGAGCGCGCGAAGCGCTCCAGGCGGCGCAGGAGTTCGTCCCGTTCTCCGCCCTGGCCCACCGGGCAGGCGGCGACCACGCTGCGGTGCCGGGTCGTCCAGTACGCCGCCCGGGCCTCGCGGGCGAGCCCCGCGGCGAGTTCGTCGAGGGACAGCCTGGTGGTGCTCCGCGGCGCTTCGACCAGGACCACGCAGTGGTCCCGGGCGAGCGCGCCCGCCTCGGGGTACTGCTGGTGCTGCCCGGCGAGGACGGCCTCGAACAGCGCCGGGTGCCCCCGTTCCTCGCGCTGCGGATCGGGTTCGGGGGTTTCGGCGGCGTAGGCGCTCTCGGCCGCGGTGGTCAACCGGTCCACGAACTCGAGCATCCGTCTCGACAGCGGGGCCATCAGCTCCTGGTCGACCGGCAGTTCGAGGATCTCCTGCCAGACCGTGCGGGTGGCGATCCGGTAGGCGCGCAGCATGGCGTCCATGCCGACGCCCTGCAGCGCCCGGCGGCCCCGCGCCTCCAGTACCGGAGTGAGCAGGTCGTCGTCGATGGGCCGGTCGACGTCGAGCGCCTCCAGCCAGCACAGCAGTCCGGTCAGGGACACGGCCTTCATGTCCGCCAGCAGCACCGGATCGGTGACGACGGCGTACTGGGGGATCTCCGCCTGGTAGGCGAGGATCAGCTTGTCGGCCAGCGAGTCGGCGCGGGACCGGATCTGCTCGGCGATCTCCCGCAGCCGCGCCTTCTCCGGCGCCGACAACCGCAGGGGCGCCTCGTCCCCCGTCCCGCTGCCCTCGTCGTCGAGCGCCACCGCCATCGCCTTCTCAACCGATCCTGCGCCTGGTCCGGCGCCACCACCCTATCCGCGACGGCTCACCGGCCGGGGCCGCTCACGCCCCTGCCGTTGCACCGCGGGCGGAGGCGACGACCCGTACACCGCCCGCGGGCACCACGATCTCGTCCTCGTGCACCGACCCGTCCAGCAGGTCCGTCCCCGATCCGGCGACGACGGCGTCGTCCGCGCCGTGGTTGATGAGGAAGAGGTAGTCGCGGTCGGCCGCCCTGCGGATCACGGCGTCGAGGCCGGGCCGGTGCGGCACGGCGGTGGCACCGGAGCGCTCGACCAGCGCCGCCAGCAGCGCGGCGCGGGCCTCGGACTCCAGCTCCCCGCCGACGTACCACGCCTCGCCGGAACCGCGGGCTGCCCGGGTGACCGCCGGCAGTCCGGCGAAGTCCCCGCCGGCGTACGTGGCCTCGGCGACCGCGTCGGTGAGATCGATCTGCTCGTGCCAGGTCGACACCCGTCCGGGACCCGTCACCCCCTTGATCTCCACGGTTTCCGCGTCGAGCAGGGGCGCGAACTCCTCCACCCGCACGCCGAGCAGGTCGCGGAACGCCCCGGGGTAGCCGCCGAGCCGCACCCGGTCGAGCGGGTCGACGATGCCGGAGAAGTAGGTCACCAGCACGGTCGCCCCCGCCTCGGCCGCGGCGGCGAGGGCGCCCGCGTCCTCGTCGGAGACCAGGTACAGCATGGGCGCGACGATCAGCCGGTAGCGCGACAGGTCCGCGGACGGCGGCACGACGTCGACGGTCAGGCCGGCGTCCCGCAGGCTCCGGTACCAGCGCAGGGCGGTGTCCGCGTAGGAGAGCCCGTTGTGCGGATGGGACTCGCGGTCGGCCGCCCACCAGGCCTCCTCGCCGAACAGCAGCGCGCAGTCCGCGGCCGTCCGGCTGCCGAGCACCTCGGCGCAGGCCGCCAGGTCCGCGCCCAGGGCCTTCACCTCGTGGAACTTGCGGCTGCCGGCCCCGGCGTGCGGGAGCATCGCGGAGTGGAAGCGCTCGGGACCGGCCTGGCCGGCCCGCCACTGGAAGAAGCAGATGCCGTCCGCTCCCCGGGCGACGTGCGCGAACACGTCGCGCCTCAACTGCCCCGGGCGCTTGGCCGGGTTGACCGGACGCCAGCTCGTGGCGCCGGTGGCCGTCTCCATCAGCAGCCAGGGCGACCCCGTGGCCAGGCCACGGGCGCGGTCCGCGGAGAACGACAACTCGGCGTCGGCGTCGGGCGCCGGGCGCAGGTAGTGGTCGCTCGACACGAGATCCATGTCGCCTGCCCACGAGCTGTAGTTCATGTTCTTGCCCGCGTCGAACAGCACCATGTTCGTGGTGATCGGCACGTCCGGCGTGTGGCGCCGCAACACGGCGCTCTCGGCGCGGAGTTGCTCG
Source organism: Actinomycetes bacterium (assembly GCA_009783685.1). Lineage (GTDB taxonomy): Bacteria > Actinomycetota > Actinomycetes > Streptomycetales > Streptomycetaceae > Actinacidiphila. The sequence continues at coordinate 40,568 of WRCZ01000001.1, read as the reverse complement.
CGCAGCTGGTCGGAGCTGAACCGGTCGAAGTCCAGCACCTGCGTGGGGTTGGAGTCGGTGAACGTGAGCCGCGGGGGCTGGATCTCCTCCCATGCCGAGTAGCTCTGGCTCCACACGCGGGTCGCCCAGGCGGCGTTGAGCGCGTCGAGGGAGTCTCCGTACCTCTCCCGCAGCCAGCCGCGGAAGGCCACCGCGCTCGCCTCGCCGTAGCAGCGCGAGTTGTGGCCGCCGAGTTCGTTGGAGACGTGCCACAGCGCGAGCGCCGGGTGGCCGCCGTAGCGGGCCGCCAACTTCTCGACCAGGGCGAGGGAGTGCTCGCGGAACACCTGCGAGGACGGCGACCACGCCTGGCGGCCGCCCTGGGACATGGTGCGCCCGTCGCGGTCGACGGGCAGCACCTCGGGGAACCGCGTGGTGAGCCAGGGCGGCGGGGACGCGGTGGCGGTGGCGAGGTCGACGGCGATGTCGTTCGCGTGCAGCAGGTCGAGCACGCGGTCGAGCCATCCGAAGTCCCAGCGGTCCGGGCCCGGTTGCAGCGCCGACCAGGCGAACACCCCCACCGTGACGAGGTTGACGCCGGCCTCGCGCATCAGCCGGGCGTCCTCGGGCCACACGCTCTCGTCCCACTGCTCGGGGTTGTAGTCGCCCCCGAAGGCGACCGGTTCGCCACCGAACCGGCCCGCCACGTTGGCGGGCCAGCGGATCCACCCATCCCTCACGTGCTCTCCTCCTGACTTCATTGTGCTGACGAGCAACCCTGCACCCCGGCCGCCGGCCGGTCCTGGACGGGTCCGGCGCCGCGGGCCCCGGGAACGTGTACGGCCTCGCGGGCGGCGGGGCCGTCGAGCCCCAGACCGTTGAGGACGCCCTGCAGGTACCCGATCGCGTGGGCCCGCCCGCGGCTGCAGTACGCCGCGGAGGAGGTGTCGCCCCAGGTGTCGAGGTCGCCGATCATCGCCGGGACGTGGTCGTCGATGAGGAAGCCGTCGAACCCGGCGGCCTCCAGGCGGCGGATCACCCGCGCCGGGTCGAAGTTGCCCTCGCCGAGGAAGCACTCGGTGAACCGCGGCACGGTGCCGCGCACGTCCCGGAAGTGCACGTAGAAGACCTGCGGACCGAGCAGGTCGATGACCTCGTTGATGCTCTCCTCGCCGGCCATCTCCGACACCGTGCCCAGGCAGAGGTTCAGCCCCCAGGAGGGGCTGCCGCCCGCCTGGGCGCGGGCGCGGGCGATGGCGGCGGGCGAGGTGAAGATCCGGGCGATGCCGCCGAGCGGCTGGTCCACGGGCGGGTCGTCCGGGTGCAGCGCGAGGCGTACCCCGGCCTCCTCCGCCACCGGCAGCACGGCGTCCAGGAAGTACTGGTGGTTCGCCCACATGTCGTCGGCGGTGATGGGCTCCTCGACGGGGTGGTCCGGGGTCAGCCGGTACCCGGCGAGCGCGTTGCCGCGGGAGACGTCCGCCAGGTCGAAGGTGGTCACCTTCGCGCCGCCGCGTCCCGCCGCCGCCATGTCGGTGCGCCAGACGTACGTGGCGAGGAAGTTGTAGCCGAGCAGGTCGATGCCCACCGCGGCGAGGTTGCGGATGGTCTTCCGGTAGTTCTCGATCTGCTCGTCGCGGCCCGGCAGGCCGCGCTGGATCTTCCAGAAGTGCGCGAGGGGCACGTTCTCGAGGCCGTCGATCGCGAGGCCGTCGGCGTCGCAGCGGTCGCGCAGCGCCCGCAGTTCGGACAGGCTCCAGTGCCCGTCCTCGCCGGGCAGCAGATCCGGTGTGTGCAACTGGACGCCGGAGAGCCCGAGTTGGTGCGCGAACGTGGCAACCCGGTCGTCGTAGGTGTCGATGTGGCCGAGGGAGAGTCGTATGGTCATGCCTGGCCGACCCGCAGGAGCTTCACGGTGATCCGTTCGGTGGTAGGGGGATGGTCAGCCGGCGAGCAGGCCGCCGTCGATGACCAACTCGGTGCCGGTGATGAACGTGGCGGCATCGGAAGCGAGGTACAGGGCCGCCGCCGCGACCTCGGTCGGGGTGCCCAGCCGGCCCATGGGCTGCCGGGCGACGAGCCCGGCCCGCGCCCGCTCCGGGTCGTCGGCCGCGGCGAGCAGCCGGCCCACCCACGGGGAGTCGACGGTGCCGGGGCACACGCAGTTGCAGCGCACGCCGGTGCCCGCGTACTGCACGGCGACCTGGCGGGTGAGGGCGATCACGGCGCCCTTGCTCGCGCAGTAGGCCGCGCGGTCCTTCAGCCCGACCAGCCCGGCGACCGACGCGGTGTTGACGATGGCGCCGTCGCCCTGGGCCAGCATGTGCGGCAGGGCGAGTTTGGTGCCGAGGAAGACGCCGCGGCTGTTGACCGCGAAGGTGCGCTCCCACTCCTCCAGGGTGCAGTCCAGCACGTCGGTGGTGGAGGAGGCACCCGCGTTGTTGCAGAGCACGTGGAGCGCGCCGGTCTCGGACACGGCCCGGTCCACCGCCGCGGCGAAGGAGTCGGGGTCGGTGACGTCGACCTTCAGCGGGGTGCTGCCCTCGGGCACGGCGCCGGGGTCGAGGTCCGCCGCGTACACCGTTCCTCCCTCTTCGACGAACTGCCGTGCCATCTCGCGGCCGATGCCGGAACCGGCACCTGTGACGAGAATCGTCCGTCCGGCGAACCTGCTCACGTGGGATCGTCCTTTCCGGGGCCTTCATCGGGCGTGCGGGATGCACGGGATGCAAAGGGGTGCGCGGGGCGCACGGTGGTGCGGGGCGTCCTGACCCCGCCGGGCCGCCGCCGAGGCGGCGTCTGCCCGGTCATTCGGTGAAGTAGTCCGGATACTGCGCGCACAGCGCCGGGACGCGTTCGAGCGCGCGCCTGGCGTGCCGGCTGATCAGCTCGCGCCCGCCCGCGAGGTCGCGGGCCTCCAGCGCGTCGACGATCAGCCGGTGCTCGTCGATCAGGTCCCGCATGCTCGCGGTGTCCGGCTGGGCGAGCCGGCGCAGCCGGTCGAGTTGGAGCTTCATCCGCTGCACGGCCTGCCAGGCGCGCAGGTACCCGCTGAGGGCGAACACCTCGGCGTGCAGGGCCTCGTCGGCCAGGAAGAACGCGTCGTGGTCGTCGGCGCGGTAGCTCTCCTCCTGCTGGTCCAGCAGGGCGCGCAGCCGGCCGACGTCGAGGGACGAGCTGCCGCACGCCGCCTCGAAGGCCGAGACCTCCAGGCTCTCGCGGACGAAGCGCGCCTCCTCCACGTCCCACAGGCGGATCAGCCCGACCCTGGTGCCGACCTGCGGCACGACGTGGACGAGGCCGGCGTCGGCGAGCCGGGCGATCGCCTCGCGCACCGGCGTCCGGCTGACGTGGAGGCGCTCGGCGATCTCCGTCTCGGACAGGGAGGAGCCGGGCGCCAGGTGCAGGGTGCGGATGGCGGACACCAGTTCGTCGTGGACGAGATCGGAGGTCCGGGTCCGCCGGCCGTCCCGGCTGATCGGCGACAGCACTCCGGCGGGTCCGTACGGCGCCTGATCCGGCATGCGCGCTGGTCGGGGAGCGTTCATGTCAGAATCCTTGCATGCCAGCGTACTTGTATGCAAGTATTCCCCGCCATCGGCCGGGCAGCACAAGCGCACCGCGCTGTAAGAGCAAACCGAGGGGACGTCATGATCAAGCGCAGGGCGAGGCTCACTGCCGCAGCGATCCTCGCTGCCACCACCATCATGCTGAGCGGGTGCAGCAGTAGCAGCAGCCCGACAGCTGAATCCAAGGGCCCGGCCGACATCACCTTCTGGGGCTGGGCCGCCGGCTACGACAAGTCCGTGGCCCTCTGGAACAAGACGCACCCGGACATCCACGTGAAGTACGAGGCCGTCACCAACGGCGGCGCCGGGGGCTACGACAAGATGCTCACGGCCGCCAAGGCCGGCAACGCCCCCTGCCTGGCGCAGGTCGGGTACGAGACCTTCTCCAGCTTCCTGGCCGCGGGCGTCCTCCAGGACGTCAGCACGTACGTCGAGAAGGACCGCGCGGAGTTCCCGAACTGGGTGTGGAACAACGTCGGCGTCGACGGCAAGGCCTACGGCGTGCCCGTGGACACCGCCCCGATGGCGATGTTCTACCGCACCGACCTGTTCACCAAGGCCCACATCGCCGTGCCGAAGACCTGGGACGAGTTCGCGGCCGCCGCGGCCGCCGTGAAGGCGGCGGACCCGTCCTCGCGGATCATGAACCTGCCCACCGACCCCTACCTGTACGCCGGTTTCGCCTGGCAGGGCGGCGCCCCGTGGTTCGGGGTGAAGGGCGACTCCTGGTCCGTGTCCTTCGACAGCCCCGCCAACCGCAAGGTCGGCGACTACTGGCAGGGCCTGTTCGACAAGGGGCTGCTCACCTCGTACCCGGCCTTCGACGCGTCGCTGTACTCCGCGTGGAGCAAGGGAACGGTCTGGGCCGAGGTCGGTCCGGTCTGGTCGGCGTCCCTGATCCGCGACAACGCGGCCGGTTCCACCGGCAAGTGGGGCGTCGCGCCCATGCCGCGCTGGGCCGGTTCCGACGCGGTCGGCAACTCCGGCGGATCGGCCACGGCCGTGATGAAGGACTGCGCGCACCCCAAGGAGGCGACCGAGTTCGCGATGTGGATGTCGACGAACAACGACTCCGTGTCGAACCTGATCGCGTCCGCGGCCATCCTGCCCGCGTCCAAGTCCGGGCTGGCCAACTCCGCGCTCGACGCGCCGCAGGCCTACTACGGCGGCCAGCGCATCTACCAGCTGTTCCGCAGCGAGTCCGCCAAGGTGAACGACGGCTGGGTGTGGGGTCCGATCATGTCGACCTCGGCGACGTCGCTCGGTGACGGTCTCGGCAGGATCCACACGAAGAAGGGGACCTACCAGGACGCCCTCGACGGTGCCCAGAAGAGCACCGTCACCGCCCTGAAGTCGCAGGGCTTCTCGGTGAGTTGACCATCCCCGGCGGGGGGCCGCGGTCCCGCGGCCCCCCGCTCCCCCGCACCCGTTCCTCCTCAGAGAAGGTGACCGTGTCCTCCGTGACGTCCGCCGTGACGAACCGCCGGCGCCGACTTCGCGAACTCCGCCGAGCCGCGCCCTTCGTCCTGCCCTTCCTCCTGCTCTTCGTCTGCGTCTACCTGATCCCCACCGGATACTCCCTGGAGCAGAGCTTCTTCGCCGTGAAGCGCTCCGGCCTCGGACTCACCGGTTCGCGGACGGTCTTCGCCGGCTTCGACAACTACGTCCAGGTGTTCCACGACACGGACTTCCTCGACTCCCTGGGACGGGTGGCCTTCATCGGCGTGATCCAGGTGCCGCTGATGCTCGCCATCGCGCTGGTGCTCGCCCTGATGCTGGACTCGGCGGCGGCCAGGGGCGGCCGCCTGTTCCGGGTCGCCTACTTCGTCCCGTACGGGCTGCCCGGCGTGATCGCCGGTCTGGTCTGGTCGTTCCTGTACGCGCCGTCGCTGAGCCCGGTCACCCGGCTGCTCGACTCGGCCGGCATCCACGCCAGTTTCGTCAGCGACGCGGCCCTGCCCTTCTCCATCGCGAACATCCTCACCTGGGCCTGGACCGGCTACAACACGATCCTGATGTACGCGGCCCTGCAGGCCGTTCCGCAGGAGACCATGGAGGCCGCCGCGCTGGACGGCTGCACCGGCTGGAAGGCCGCGCTGCTCGTCAAGGTCCCGCAGATCCGCCCGGCGCTGCTGATGACCCTGGTGTTCTCGATCATCGGCACGTTCCAGCTCTACAACGAGCCGGCCACCATGAAGTCGGTGGCACCGAACCTGTCGTCGACCTACACACCGATCATGGCCACGCTGCGGTCGGTGTCCTCGAACAACTTCAACTACGCGGCGACGCAGTCGGTGGTGCTCGGTGCGCTGATCTGCGTGCTGTCGGTCGCCGTCTTCCGGGCGTCGGCCAAGAGGACCGACTCATGACCAGCACGATGCACCCGCCCGCGCCCACCACCACGGCGAAGGCCGCGCCCCCGCCGCCGCGGCGGCGCTCCAAGGGCAGCCCGCTGACGACCGTGAACCCGGCGTCCCGGCTGTTCGTGCTGGCCGTCATGTCGCTCTTCGCGCTCTACTTCCTGCTCCCGGTGTGGTGGCTGATCGTGTCCGCCACCAAGGGCAGCGGGGAGCTGTTCTCCGGCAGCGGCTTCTGGTTCGGCCACCACTTCGCCCTCTGGGACAACGTGCAGACGCTGTTCCGGGCCCAGGGCGGCATCTACTCGCGGTGGCTGCTCAACTCGCTGCTGTACGCCGTGGGCGGCGGCGTCGTCTCCACGCTGCTGGCCGCCATGTGCGGCTACGCGCTGGCCAAGCTCCCCTTCCCCGGCCGCGAGGCGGTGTTCGGCACCGTGCTCGCCGCGGTGCTGCTGCCCGCGCCGGTGCTCGCCGTCCCGCTGTACCTGCTGTTCAGCCACACCGGGGTGGTCAACACCTTCTGGTCGGTGTTCATCCCGAGCATCGTCAGCCCGTTCGGCGTGTACCTCAGCCGGATCTACGCCGCGTCCTCGATACCGGACGCGCTGATCGAGGCCGGACGCATCGACGGCGCGGGTGAACTGCGCATCTTCGCCATGGGGATGAGGATCATGGCTCCCGCCATGGTCACCGTCTTCCTGTTCCAGTTCGTGGCGATCTGGACCAACTTCCTTCTCCCCTCGCTCATGCTCGCCAACAGCAGGCTGCAGCCCGTGACCGTGGGTCTCGTCGGCTGGCGCGAAATGCAGGGCTACCCCATCGGCTACGCCACCGTCGTCACCGGGGCGATGCTGTCGGTCGTGCCGGTCGTCGCCATGTTCGTGTCGCTGCAGTCGTTCTGGAGCAAGGGCCTGGTCGCAGGGGCCGTCAAGTAGTCAGTCAGTGTCAACGAAAGGATGCTCGATGAGAGTCCTGTACGGAGCCGTGGCGTCGCTGTGCGTCACCGTGCTTCTCGCGGCACCGTCCCAGGGTGCCGTCGCCGCCGACGACACGCCCGTCAACCTGCTCGCGGCGGACATGGACACCACGATGGACAGCGGCACCAGCCCCCTGACCCTGGGCAGCACCACCACCGGCGGTTCCCAGCAGATCGTGGACGTGGGCGGCGACAACGCCCTCGAACTGCGGGACGCCTCCCAGGGGGCCGCCCTCGCCAGCTACTTCTACCACCGCTTCTCCACCGGCTCGCTCAAGGACCGGATCAACGCCGTCTACAGCCAGCCGGTGGGCAGCCCCGCCGAGCAGTTCGTGCTGAAGTTCGACCTCAAGCGCAGCGCGGCCAGCGACAAGCCGGTCGCCAAGGACATCTACGCGCAGATCCAGTTCGGCAACTTCGACAACGTCATGGTGCCGCGGTTCCCCGTCCCGTCGGTGAGCCTCACCGGCACCGCCGCGTACAAGAACACCTCCGGCGCGCTCCAGCCGGTCGACGACAGCGACATCCCCCAGTACCGCTTCACCGTCGTGCCCAACGGCGGCAAGCGGCTCGTGACGTCCGTCGAGCTCGGCTTCCAGGTGCGCGTCGACACCGGCGGCACCGACGAGGCGATCACCGTCGACAACCTCGGGGTGTACGACGCCGGTTCGATCAACGACACCACCCCGCCGACCGCGCCCGCGAACCTGACGGCCGGCAAGCCGTCCCAGGACAGCGTGCCGCTGGTGTGGAGCCCGTCCACCGACGACACCGGCGTGACCGGCTACGACGTCTACCGCGACGGCTACCTGGTCCAGTCCGTCAGCGGCTCCACCACCCAGGCCGTGGTCACCGGGCTGGTGCCGGGCACCGCCTACGACTTCACGGTGCGGGCCAAGGACGCGTTCGGCAACGTCAGCCCGATGAGCACCCCGCTGCACGTCTCGACGGCCCCCTACGTGCCGTCCGACCCCGCGCCCTTCCCCGGCACCCAGCAGACGCGATCGCAGTGGCTGTGGGACAAGACCAAGGCGATGAAGGAGGAGGAGGGCCCGATCAACATCGCCGAGTACACCGCGCAGCTGGTGGACCACCAGGACGTCGCGACGAACCTCGGCAAGCTCGACAAGCTCTACCAGGGCTACGACTACGAGCAGTACAAGTGGCTGTCGCGGATGTACGCCTACCTCATGGCCGGCGACCAGTTCGACCCCGCGATGCTCCAGGACGTGCGCCACTACTTCGGCCAGTACAGCTACAAGAAGCTGCCGCAGACCGAGAACCTGCGGATGAGCACCTACGTCACCGGCTACCTGGTCGGCCAGTACCTCCCCGACGTGGCCGACACCAACGGCACGTCCGGCGCGGCGCTGATGGCCGCGAGCAAGGCCAACATCGAGGAGATGGTGCAGAAGGCGGTCCACGGCGGCTGGGCCGAGTACGAGAGCCCCGAGTACACGATCATGACGTACTTCGGCCTCAACGCGCTCTACCAGTGGTCGAACGACCCGCAGTTGCGCAACGAGGTCAAGATGGCCATGGACGTCATGTGGTTCGAGTGGGCCAACGACTGGGACAACGGCTACATGATCTCGTCCGAGAGCCGCGCCAAGGGCGACCTGTCGTCCGTCAACGACCCGACGTGGCGGCCCGCGGACCACACCTCGCTCGCCTGGACGTACTTCGGTGAGCACCGCGCGCAGCAGGGTGTGGGCGAGTCGGACAACACGGCGCCCTCGGCGTACCGCCCCGACCTGGAGTACGTCGGCCTGCTCGCCTGGTCCGGCACGACCTACACGCCGCCGGCCCTGGCGGTGAAGATCGGCCAGATGACCGACAAGTCCTACACCTCGTTCAAGACGAACATGCAGAACTCCAGCGGCAACGCCATGGACGTCTACCGCACCACCTACGTGCGGCCGACCTGGGGTCTGGGCACCGAGGTGCAGTACCGCAGGGTCGACAACTGGATCGAGGACCAGCCGCTGGACCTGCGCTGGCAGTCGGACGCGGCGAACCCGCTGTTCCGGGTGTCGGTCGACCAGGGCAACGCCCCGGTCGGCAACTACGACCAGCCGGCCGAGCACCGGGTGATGCAGGACGGCCCGACGGCCGTGGGCGTCTTCAAGTCCGACGGCGACCAGACCGAGAACTACGTCAACGCGATGTTCCCCGACACCGGCTCGATCAAGGAACGGCGCCAGGTGGACGGCTGGACGGTCGTGGACACCGGCACCATGTACTTCGCGTTCCAGATGGCGAAGCCGGCGACCTGGTACCACCAGACCCCCAACGACCCGTCGAACAAGGTGAAGACCACCACGCAGATCCACCCGACGACGACCCCCAGCTACAGCTACGACATCCTGCGCAGCCAGGCCGACCGCAACGGGTGGGTGCTGGAGACCGGGGACACCTCCAAGTACGCCAGCCTCGACGCGTTCGCGACGGCGCTGACCACCAAGACCCGGCTGGACACCAGCCACGTCGACGACGCGAACCCGCGGCTGGTCTACCACAGCCTGAGCGGTGACGACCTGGACATCACCTTCGACGACCCGACGCAGGCGCCCGGTGCGACCCACCTGGTGAACGGGAAGCCCATCGACTACGACGGGTTCAAGCTGTTCGACACGCCGTGGCTCCAGCAGGACCAGCAGGGCTCGCGGTTCGTCGCCAGGGTCGACGACCAGGCGGTCGTGTACGACTTCGACAAGTGGACGATGACCACCCGCGGTGAGCACGGCTGACGGCCGATCCGCGCGGCGGCGGGGCGCGGGCGGGGACGCATCCCCTCCCGCGCCCCCTCGTCCGCGGCCGGTCGCGCACGGTGGCACCTATCCTGGCCCTGCCGGAAGTCCGGCATGCGCCTATGCAAGGGAATGATCGGTGAGCAGCACCCCAGCGGGCACCCAGCGTGATGCCGGATCGCTCCGGCCCATCACCCGCGGTCGCGTCCGCACGTCCGACCGGGTCCACGACGAGCTGATGTCGGCGATCCGGACCCTGCGGATCCCGCCGGGGGCCTCGCTGTCCGAGACCGAGCTGTCCGCCAGGCTCCAGGTGAGCAGGACGCCGCTGCGCGAGGCGATCGCGCGCCTGGTGGACAGCGGGCTGGTCTCCGTCATCCCGCAGGTCGGCACCACCGTGGGCCGGATCAGCCTCCGTGACGTCGAGGAGGCGCGGTTCGTTCGGGAGAGCCTGGAGGTCTCCGCCTTCGCCGTCGCGTGCGGCAAGGCCGACCGCGGCGTGGACGCGTGCCGGGCGCTGCTGGCCGATCAGGCCCGCTACCGGGCCGACGAGGACCTCGCCGGCTTCTTCGACGCCGACGAGGCCCTGCACGAGCAGATCTTCGTGATCAGCGGCTACCACGGCGCATGGACCGTCATGCAGCCGATGAAGGTCCAGCTCGACCGGTTGCGCCGGCTCGCCCAGCCGGACATCGGCAGCGTGGGGGACCTGATCGAGGAGCACGCGGCAATCGTCGACGCGCTGGAGGCCGGCGACGTCGCGGGCGGGCAGCGGATCCTCCGCGCGCACATCGGCCGGGTGCGCCGCTACGCCCCCACGCTGCGGGAGCAGTACCCCGACTACTTCACCGACTGAACGGCGCCGCATCTCACCGGTCCACCACGGGGCCCCGCCACGAGCGGCGCGGCCCCGCGGTCCGGGCTGCCCTCGCCGGGCACCGCCCTCCCAGGGCGGTGATCGCTCACGTGACCGGCGATGAGCACCCCCCACGTCCCAGCCGTCACAGCGAAAGTGGTGCCAGGCATTGACGCGGCTCAGGACCGGTTCTAGCTTTACCGCCGTCAAGTGAACGGACACTCGCTCGGCTCGGCAGGCCCTCAGCGGCCGGCCCATGACGAAGGACCCCTGATATGAGCGAGCAGGAACCCGCACAGTCGTCCTCCACGCCCGAGTCCACGTCCCCCGACCGCTCCATGAGCCGCCGCCGGCTGCTCACCCACGGCCGCAACGCGGCGTTCGTCGCCGGCACCGCCCTGGCGATCCCGGCGGCCGGGACCGCGGCGGCCCGCGCGGCGGCGGGCACCCAGGGCACGTCCGCCGCCACGGCCGGCGCGGCGGCTCCCGCGGCCATGACGCCGATGGTCACCCCGACCACGCCCCTGACGAACGTCGTCACCTCCTGGACCGGGAACACCTTCTCCGGTGCCACCGAGTGGGTGCAGGACTTCGTCTTCAACATCGCCGTCGCGTCCGACGGGACCGTCTACACCGTCAGCTTCTGGGACGAGGCCGGCAACTACGCCGGTATCTACAAGGACGGTCACATGATCGGCAACTGCCGCGGCGCCAACGGCGACGCGGTGGCGGTCAACGACTCCTACGTCTACCTCAGCGTCGGCAACGGCCTGACCCGCTACAACCGGGACGGCACCGCCACCTCGCTGACCTTCGCCGTCGGCAGCCCGCCGGCCGCCGCCGCGGCCTCGGCGACCCAGGTGGTGGCCACCGACCGGTCGGCCAACCAGGTCAAGATCTTCGACGCGGCCACCGGTGCCCTGGTGCGCAGCTGGAGCGTCAACCAGCCCGGCTCGGTGGCGATCGCCGCGAACGGCGACATCTGGGTCGTCGCGAACGTCACCCGCGACACCAACGACGGGCACTTCTGGCACGTCGACGCGTCGCGTCCGGCGCAGATCCTGCACTTCTCCAACACCGGTACGCAGCTGGGCGGGACCATCAGCGGCCCGTCGTCCGCCTGGATCCCCACCTCGCTGGCGATCGACGTGAGCGGGAACCTGCTGGTCGGCGACAACGGCCCGCTGCGCCAGGTCCACACGTACACCAACCTGTCCGGGACGCCCTCGCTGGCCCGCAGCCTCGGCCAGGCCGGCGGCATCGGGGCGGGGACGCCGGGCCGGGTCACCTCGGACAAGTTCTTCGGCATCGTCGGCGTCGGCGGCGACTCCGCGGGCAACGTCTACGTCGCGATGTTCGAGTTCGGCACCTGGCTGCGGAAGTTCAACTCCGCGGGAACGGTGGTCTGGCAGCTGCAGGGCAGCGCCTTCGTCGACGCCGGCGACTTCGACCCGACCGCCGACGGGATCGAGGTCTACACCAAGCAGTGCCACTACAGCATGAACTACGGCCGGGCGCCCGGCACCGACGCGACGTGGCGCAGCTACACCCTGGACTCCGTCGCCTACCCGCAGGACGCCCGGCTGTTCCTGACGGGCCATCAGCACCATGCGGCGTCGCCGTTCCTGCGGCGGCTGAACGGTCAGCTGTACATGTTCGTCACCGGCATGTACTGCTCCCACATGCTGATCTACCGCTTCCAGGGCGAGATCGCCAAGCCGTCCGGGGCGATCTTCAAGGCGCGCTGGAACGGTGACGACCCCACGTGGCCGCCGAACCAGCCGGCCACCGGTGAGTGGATCTGGCGCGACATCAGCGGCAACGGCGCCTTCGAGGCGGGCGAGTACCTCCAGACCGGCACCGGCCTCAACTCCCCCAGCAACTGCTGGGTGTGGTTCGTCGACGACCACGGCAACATCTGGGAGGGCGGCGACCGCGACCTGCGCTACTACCCCCTGCAGGGCTTCGACGCGCAGGGCAACCCGATCTACACCTACGCCAGCCGGCAGACCATCCCGCTGCCGGCCCCCTTCACCGTCGTCCGGCGGCTGCACTACGACGTGACCACCGACGTGATGTACATGTCCGGGTACACCGCCGACCAGGTCTTCGACAACGCCCACTGGAAGGAGTGCGGCAAGGTCCTGGTGCGCTACGACAAGTGGAGCACCGGCAACCGCACCCCCACCTGGTCGCTGGTGCTGCCCTGGGACACCGCCGCGAACCCGGTGGTGACCATGGTGACCATGGACTACGCGGGCGACTACATCTTCGCCTGCGGCATCGCGACCCGCGGCCAGGTCTGGGTGTGGAAGGCCGCCGACGCCAGCCCGGTGGGCACCTGGCAGCCGGGCGCGAACGTCGGCGGGGTGGACCGCACCGGCTGGGTCGACGTCCCCTACGGGCTCACCGCGACCCGCCGTTCCAACGGGGACTACCTGGTGCAGGTCGAGGACGACCTGTTCAACAAGGTCCTGCTGTACCGCTGGACGCCGTGAGCCGTCCCCGAAACCCCGACCGTTCCACCGGCACCCGAGGAGGCGACGAGCACCTGTGAACGACGAGATGCACGTGCACGAGGCGCACGACAGGCAGAACGACCGGCCCGTACCGGACGCGTGGGACGTGCGGCGGGTCCGGGTGACCGCACCGGACGGCGTCGAGCTCGACGCCGTGGTGCACCGCCCGGCACCCGGCTTCCCCGCGGACGGCTCCCGGGGCACGGTGCTCCTCGTGCACGGCATCTCGGCCACCATGGACGAGGGCGGCGCCTTCGTCCGGCTCGCCCAGGGCCTCGCCGAACTGGGCCTGACCACCGTCCGGTTCAGCTTCCGCGGCCACGGTGAGAGCGGCGGCGGCCCGCGGGGCGTGACGATCGCCGGCGAGATGCTCGACCTGGAGGCCGTCGCAGGCTACGCGGAGCGGGAGTTCCCCGGTCCGCTGTCGGTGGTGGCGGCGAGCTTCGGTGCCGTGTCCACCGGCCTGTCGATGCCCTGGCTGGGCCCGCGGCTGCACCGGCTGGTGCTGTGGAACCCGGTGCTGGACCTGCGCCGCACCTTCCTCGAACCCGAACTGCCGTGGGGCCTGGCCAATTTCGGTCCCGAGCCGATGGCGAAGCTGGCCCGCGACGGCCAGTTGCTGCTCGACGGCCGCTTCGCGCTCGGCCGGGTGCTGTTCGCCGAGATGGCGCGCTGCCGCCCGCTCGACGGCTACGCCGCGGCGGCCCCGCCGGCGCTGGTGCTGCACGGTGACCGCGACACCCTGGTCTCGTTCGACATCGCCAGGCAGGCCGCACAGGCGCTCCCGCGCTGGGAGTTCCACGCGGTCACCGGCGCCGGCCACGGCTTCCACACCCCGGAGCACGAGCGCGAGGCGATCGCGGTGACCGCCCGCCACCTGTCCGGCGAGCAGGCCGGGTAGGCCCTCCGCCGCCACGTGGCGGGGCCCTCTTGCCGCGGGCCGGCCGTTGCGGTCTGATGCGTCGTCATGGACGCGAGTGCGGTGGCGGTGATCGGTACGGCGGTCGGCACCATCGGCGGCCTGGGCGGCAGTTGGCTCTCCATGCTGGGACAGTCGCGCCAGCACCGGCAGCAGGCCCGCGACGAACGCGAGCGCTGGCGCGAGGAGATCCGGCGCGAGGCGTACAACACGTTCATCGCCACCGCGAAGCAGCTGTCCGCGGCGTGGTGGCGGGCCGCCGACCAGTTGTGGGAGGAGGGCAGCGGCCCGGACGACTGGCAGGCCCGGTTCCTCGAAGCACACGCCGCCTGGGCCCAGTTCAGCACCGCGGCGGCGGCGGTGAGCGTCGCCGGGCCCAGCGACGTCGCCGACGCCGCGGACGACCTGCGCAAGGCCATGTCCGAGTGGGAGATGGTGGGCACGGCCTGGAGCCATGCCGCCATCCGCGGTGGTCAGGGGCGTCTGGACGACTTCGACGTGCGCTTCAAGGCGGCTGCCGAGGCCAAGCGGGCGCCCGACCGGGCGTTCCAGCAGGCGGCCCGCAAGGCCCTCGGCACCGACACCTGACCGCACGGCCTGCGGTCAGCAGATCCGCGGCAGTTGCTCCCCCAGCGGGAGGTCGACCACACGGGTGCCGCCCAGGGCCGTGCGCGCCACCACCATGCCGGGGTGGTCCGGGACGCACTCCCCGATGACCGCCGCCCCGGCGCCGAGCGGGTGGGCGCGCATGGCGGCCAGCACCGCGTCGGCGTCCTGCCGGGGCACGAACGCCACCAGCTTGCCCTCGTTCGCCACGTACCACGGGTCGAGGCCCAGCACGGCGCAGGCGTTGGCCACTTCGGGCGGCACCGGCACGCGGTTCTCGTGCACCACGACGCCCACCGAGGCCGCGTCGGCGATCTCGTTCAGCGCCGCCGCGAGGCCGCCGCGCGTCGGGTCGCGCAGGACGTGCAGGTCCGGGGTCACGTCGAGCATCGCCTGCACCAGGCCGCCGAGCGCGGCGCAGTCGCTCTGGATCTCGACGCCGAACTCCAGTCCCTCGCGCACGCTCATGATGGCCACCCCGTGCTGCCCGACGGGCCCGCTGACGATCACGACGTCGCCGGGCACCGCGCGCTGCGGCCTGATGTCCACGCCGTCGGGGATCAGGCCGATGCCGGCGGTGTTGACGTAGATGCCGTCGCCGTGGCCGGACTCGACCACCTTGGTGTCGCCGGTGGCCACCTCGACGCCCGCCGTGCGGGCGGCCGCCCCCAGGGCGCGGGCGACCTCGGCCACCACGGCCACGGACACCCCCTCCTCCAGGATGAAGCCGCAGGACAGGTACGCGGCCCGCGCCCCGCTCATCGCCAGGTCGTTGACGGTGCCGTTGACCGCCAGGTCGCCGATGCTGCCGCCGGGGAAGAACAGCGGCCGCACCACGTACGAGTCGGTGCTGAACGCCAGCCGCGCGCCGCCGAGTTCGATGCGGGCCGAGTCGCCGAGCCCGGCGAGGACCGGGCCGCCGAAGGCCGGCGCGAAGACGTGCTCGACGAGTTCGGCGCTCAGCGCCCCACCGCCGCCGTGCCCCATGACGATCCGGGGCAGGTCGCGCAGCGGCGCGGGACAGGTCCAGCCGGAGAAGTCCGGGGCGGGCGCGGTCGTCTGCGCGGGGACGGGGCCCGCGGACGTGCCGGTGCCGCTGCCGGCGGCCGGGATGCCGGTGGTGTCAGCCAACGGGAGTCGCCTCCACGGGTGCGGGGGTGCCGCCGAGCCGGCGGTACAGGTAGTAGGCGGCGCAGGCCCCCTCGCTGGAGACCATGGTGGCCCCGAGCGGGGTCCGCGGCGTGCAGGTGGTGCCGAACGCCTCGCACTGGTGCGGCTTGAGCAGTCCCTGCAGGACCTCGCCGCTGCGGCACTCGGCCGGCTCCAGGGTGGTGATGCCCTCCACCGAGAAGCGGTGCTCGGCGTCGAAGTCCCGGTAGCGGGACGCCAGTCGCCAGCCGCTGCCCGGGATCACCCCGATGCCGCGCCAGGCGCGGTCGGTCACCTCGAAGATGTCGGCGAGCATCGCCTTCGCGGCCGGGTTGCCCTCGGGGCGCACCGCGCGGCTGTACGCGTTGTCGACGGTGTGCTCGCCGCGTTCCAGTTGGGTGACCGCACGGCGCACGCCCTCCAGGATGTCCAGCGGCTCGAACCCGGTGACGACGATCGGCACCCGGAAACGGTCGGCGAGTTCGGGGTACTCGCCGATCCCCATCACGCTGCACACGTGCCCGGCGGCGAGGAAGGCGTCCACCCGGCAGTCCGGGGAGCCCATGATGGCCTCGATGGCCGGGGGGACCCGCACATGGGACACCAGCAGGCTGAAGTTGCGGATGCCGAGCCGCTTCGCCTGGTGGACGGTCATGGCGTTGGGCGGCGCGGTGGTCTCGAACCCGATGCCGAAGAAGACGACTTCGGAGTCCGGGTTCTCCTGCGCGATCCGCAGCGCGTCCAGCGGCGAGTACACCACGCGCACGTCGCCGCCCTCGCCGCGGACCTGGAACAGGTCGCGGCCGGTGCCCGGCACCCGCAGCATGTCGCCGAACGAGCAGAAGATGACGCCGGGCCGGGAGGCGATCTCCAGCGCCTTGTCGATGACGTCGAGCGGCGTGACGCAGACCGGGCAGCCGGGACCGTGGATGAGTTCGATCCGGTCCGGCAGCAACTGGTCGATGCCGTGCCGGATGATGGAGTGCGTCTGGCCGCCGCACACCTCCATCAGCGCCCACGGCTTGGTGACCGTGGCGTGGATCCGGTCCAGCAGCCTGCGGGCCAGTTCCGGATCCTGGAACTCCTCGATGTACTTCACCGTCGGGCCTCCTCAGCGGTGCGCGGGTGGGCGGGCCCCCGCCCCTCGTCGGTCGGGGCAGGCTCCGCGGCCGCGCCCGCGGCCTGCTCCCAGGGGTCGCCGAACTCCTCCTCCAGGAGTCCGAGGTTCTGGAACAGCGCCAGGCTCTGCAGGGCGGACTCCTCGTCGAGCCTTTGCAGCGCGAAGCCGACGTGCACGATGGTGTACTCGCCGACCTTGAGGTCCGGCAGGTACTCCAGGCACACGTCCTTGACCACACCGCCGAAGTCGACGGTCGCCATCCGCGTCCCGTCGCGTTCCTCGATCTCCATGACCTTGCCGGGCACCGCCAGGCACATGCCGTTCTCCTCGCTCTAGGCTTCCGGTTGAAGGGTCCGGTCGGCGGGGTGCGCCGCCCGCGCCGCCACGACGAGCTGGCCGAGGGCGAGCCCGCCGTCGTTGGGCGGCACCAGGCGGTGGCGCAGCACCGTGAAGCCGTCCTCGCGCAGCCCGCGGCAACAGGCCGAGGACAGCAGGGCGTTGGCGAACACCCCGCCGCTCAGCGCGACGCAGCCGATGCCGGTCCGCTCGCGCAGCCGCCCGCACACCGCCCGCACCGCACCGGCGACGGCCGCGTGGAAGGCGGCGGCGATGCGGTCCGGGGCGACGCCCGCGGCAAGGTCGGCGACGACGGCCGCCAGGACGGGTGCGGGGTCGAGCAGCAGCGGGGCGGGCTCCCCCGCGCTCCGGACCGCCGGGGTGAACGCGAACGCGTAGCCGGGGAGTTCGGCGTGCGATCCTTCGAACGACGCGGCGGCCGCCTCCAGTTCGACGGCGGCCTGCGCCTCGTAGGTGGCGTGGTGGCACAGACCGACCAGCGAGGACACCGCGTCGAACAGGCGCCCCATGCTGGACGTCGGCACGCAGTGCAGCCCGCGGTCCAACTGCCGTTGCAGCACGGCGCGTTCCGCTTCCGGGCAGGCGGCGGTGCAGGGCAGTGCCGGATCCCAGGGCAGGCCCGCCGCGCGCAGATGGGCGAGTGCCATCCGGTACGGGTGCCGGACGGCGGCGTCGCCGCCGGGCAGCGGGGTGTACCGGAGATGGGCGGCGCGCCGGTAGCCGTCGTAGTCGGCGACCAGCACCTCGCCGCCCCACACCGCGCCGTCGTCACCCGCGCCGGTGCCGTCGAAGGCGATCCCGATGACGGGGCTGCGGCCGTCGTGGCCGTTGTCCGCCATCACCGCGGCGACGTGCGCGTGGTGGTGCTGCACCCGGCGCAGCCGCGGCCCGTGCATGCGCTCGGCGAGCCGGCCCGAGCGGTATCCCGGGTGGCGGTCGGCGGCCACGACCTGCGGGGTGACGCCGGTGATGTCCTCCAGGTGCCGCTCCGCGTGCGCGAAGGCGGTGAGCGTGGCCAGGTCGTCCATGTCGCCGACGTGCGCGGACAGCCACGCCTGGCGGCCCTCGCCGAGGCAGAAGGTGTTCTTCAGGTCGCCGCCGACCGCGAGCGACGGGAGGACCGGGACGGGCAGCGGCACCGGGAACGGCGTGTGGCCACGGGAGCGCCGGACCGGCAGCTCCTGGCCGTCGACGACCCGTACCACCGAGTCGTCGCAGGGGACGTGGATCGGGCGGTCGTGGGCGAGCCAGCCGTCGACGAGCGGCGCGAGCCGCTCCAGCGCCTCGTCGTCGCGGGTGACGATGGGTTCGCCGCCGAGGTTGCCGCTGGTCATCACCAGCAGCCGCGGGCCCGGCGGGTCGCCGGGCAGCCCGAGCAGCAGGTGGTGCAGCGGCGTGTAGGGCAGCATGACGCCGAGGTCGGCGCAGCCGGGCGCCACCGACGGGGCGAGCACCGCGGGTCCGGTCCCGGCGCCGCCCGCTCCCCCGGCGCCGGCCCGGCGACGCAGCAGCACGATGGGCCGGCGGATCCCGGTGAGCAGCGCGCGTTCGACGGCGTCGAGGTGCACCAGCGGCTCGACGTCGTGGGCGCCGGCGGCCATCACGGCGAACGGCTTGTCCCCGCGGGCCTTGCGGCGCCGCAGCGTGCGCACCGCGTCCTCGTTCGCCGCGTCGCAGGCCAGGTGGTAGCCGCCCAGCCCCTTGACGGCGAGGATCGCGCCCTCGGCCAGCAACTGCCGTGCGCGGGCGACCGGTTCACCGCTGCGGTCCGCTGCGTGACCTGCCGGGCCGCCGAGCAGCAGCCGCAGTCGCGGCCCGCAGTCGTGGCAGGCGACCGGCTGGGCGTGGAAGCGGCGGTCCGCGGGGTCGGTGTACTCCCGCTCGCAGCGCGGGCACATCGGGAACGCCGCCATGGTGGTGTGCGCGCGGTCGTAGGGCAGCGCGGTGACGATGGTGAACCGCGGTCCGCAGTGGGTGCAGGTGATGAACGGGTGCCGGTACCGGCGGTCGGCCGGGTCGCGCAGTTCGGCCAGGCACGCGTCGCACGTCGCGGTGTCCGGCGCGACCAGCGTGCGGCGGGGCCCGTCCTGCCGGGACGCCACGATGTGGAACGCGGTGTCGCCCTGCGGCGGGACCGCGAGGTGGTCGACGGACTGCACCACGGCCAGCGGCGGCGCCTCTCCGCCGATCCGGTCGCAGAAGGCCGCGGTCGCCTCCGCCGGGCCCTCGACCTCGGCGACCACGCCCTCGCCGGTGTTGGTCACCTGCCCGCACAGGCCGAGTTCACCGGCCAGCGCGTACACGTACGGCCGGAACCCCACGCCCTGGACGACACCGCGCACGGTGACCCTGCGGCGCGTCACGGGGACCGGCGCGGACCCCGCGAGCGGGGGTGCGGGAGCTGCGGGCGCGGCGGGTTCCGCGGTCATCGGGGTGCGGCCGTCTCAGCGGGCCGCGGCGGGCGCGCCGTCGTGCGCGCCGTCGTGCGCGTCGGCGGGGTCGTGCGGATGGGGGTGTGCGTGGGCGTGCGGGTGGCCGTGCCCGAGGCCGAAGGCGTGCGCATGCGCGTGCCCGTCCTCGACGAGTGCGACGGTGGCGGTGGCCATCACCGGCCGGTGCGGGGCGGCGCCGTCGGCGACCGCCAGCGCCCGGTCGAGCAGCAGCCCGGCCCCCTCGCCGCTGCGCGCGGAGGTGAACACCACCTCCACCCCGGGGTTGACCTGCCGGACGTGGCCGAGGAACGCCTCGCGGTCGAACTCCACGGCCTCGGCGATGTCGTTCTTGGTGACGACCACCAGGTGCGCGAGCCCGAAGGCGGTGGGGTACTTCAGCGGCTTGTCCTCGCCCTCGGTGACCGAGGCGAGCACCACCCGCAGCGACTCGCCGAGGTCGTAGGACGCCGGGCACACCAGGTTGCCGACGTTCTCCACGAACAGCAGCCGGACGTCCTGCTCGGGCCACCCGTCGAGGTGCCGGCCGAGCATGTCGGTCTCCAGGTGGCACAGCCCGTCGGTGAGCACCTGCCGCACCGGCACGCCCGAACGGGCCAGCCGCCGGGCGTCGTTCTCGGTGGCGAGGTCCGCGGTCAGCGCCGCCACCGCCAGGCCGCGCTCGCGCGCCAGCCCCAACTCGGCCTCCAGCAGCGCGGTCTTGCCGCTTCCGGGGCTCGACATCAGGTTGACCAGGGCCGTGCCGCGCGCCGCCATGCGCGCCCGCAGGTCCCTGGCCCCCTCGTCGTTCTTGGCGAGCACCGCCGTCTGCAGGTCCGCGGCACGGCACATGGTCGTCACACCTCCTGACAGGCCGTGGCGGCACCGGCGTCGGCCCAGCGCACCTCGGCGATCTCCAGTTCCCTGCCGGACAGCAGGCCGCCTGCGGCACCCCCGCAGCACGGGCAGCACAGCTGCGGGGGCAGTCCGGTGTCCCAGTCCGACCCGCACGGGGCGCAGGAAGCGCGTCCCGGCACCTGCTGGGTGAGGAGCGTGGCCCCCGCCAGCAGGGTGTTCTCACAGGCGAGTTCGAAACAGAACCGCAGGGCGTCGGGCACCACTCCGGCCAGCTCCCCGACCCGCAGCGCCACCGACTCGACGGCGGTGTGGCCGTGGGAGCGCGCGGCGTCCTCGACCTGGCCGACGACGGCCAGTGCGATGGACATCTCGTGCATGGTCACTCCCTGACGCGGCCGCCGGAGGGGTGTCCCGCGGCCGAGTCCAGTACAGGGGCCGCCGGTGGGGCAGGGGGCCCGCCACGCCGCGGGGCCGCTGCCGCCATCGCCCGTTCGGCGGCAGCGGTGCGGCCCCGTGGGTCACATCGCGCGCATCTTCAGGTAGCGCCTGACGTCGGGCAGGGACGTCGCCACGACGGCGGCGAGTCCGCCGAGGACGGCACCGAGCACGTACTTCACTACGATCACCTCCTCGCCTCGTCCGCCCCCGCAGGGGCCCGGTCGGATGTGCCCGGCTCCTCGCGGAGCAGGCCGAGGACGGCCTCCACGGCCGGCTCCACCGCGCCGGCGACGGCCGGGCTCAGGCCCATGCCCTCCGCCAGCACGGCGGGTTCGCAGCCGATCACCGTGACGCGCCCGGGCCGGGTGCCGCCGGTGCCCGCGCTGAGGGTGTCCAGCAGCGCGAGGACCGCGTCGGGCGTCATCCGGTGGCCGTCGATGAGCACGTCGCCCTCGGGGCGGTCGGCCTCGGCACCGTCGATGCGGTAGACGGTGCCGGGGACGCCGCCGCGCGCGGTGGCGTCGAGCAGCACCACGGTGTCGTAGCCGTCGAGCAGTTGGTACGCCAGGTGGACGCCGCGCACTCCGATGTCGGCGGTCTCCACGCCGGGCGGCAGGGGCCGGCGGGCGAGCCGCTGCACGGCCTCCACGCCGAATCCGTCGTCGCCGGCGAAGATGTTGCCCAGTCCCGCGACGAGGACCCGCCGCGGAGATCCCGAACCGCCGTCCCGCGCACGGTCGTTCCCGACCGGGCCGGGGACGCCGTCGTCGCTCGGGCCGGCTTCGCTCCCGCTGCCGCCGTTCACGCGCCGTCCTCCACCGGGGTCAGTTCGTCGGGCTGGAAGTACAGGAACCGGCCCTGGGCGCGGCGCAGTTCCGCGCCCGGATCGCCGTCGACGGTGACCGCGACGTGCACCCCGCCGTCGACGTCGTGCAGGACCGCCTCGACGAGTGCGGTGCGGCCGTGCAGGAAGATGTCCTGCGCGTCGGTGCGGCGCTTGCCCGGGCGCAGCCGGACGCGGCTGCCGGCGCCGACCAGGACGCCGTCGACGGGCACGCGGTCGCGCTCCGGGTCGACGCTGCGGTCGGCGGCCGGGTCCCACCACGGGGTGTCCGGCCGGAGCAGCTCGTCCAGGTCGGCTTCCGGGTCCGGTGTGGTGAGGACCGGCGGGCCGGTGACCTCGCGCAGCGAGCGGACCGCGCCGTGCAGGCGCTCCAGCACCTCGGGCGGCATCGAGTCGGCCAGGTCGATCACCGCGCCGGCACGCTCGTCGGTGCCGCGCGCCTCCCGCTTCTCCTGGTCGGTGAGGGCGGCCGTGCGCAGCGCGAGGATCTCGTCGATCTCGGTGGCGTCGTAGAGGGCGCCGGGGCTCTCGGGGGCGATGCCCGGGTGGTCCTCCAGGACGATCGGCAGCGAGAGCGCCACGTCGTCGCGGGCCGCGGCGCCGGCCAGCACGGGCCAGGTCTGCTCGTTGCGGCACTCCACGGCCGCGGCCCGCGCCCATTCCGGTGGATCGGTCATGGACAGGAAGGCGCCCGCGCTCAGCCCGAGCATCAGGTGCGCGGAGACCAGGGCGTGCGGCAGCGCCGCCTCCCGGTCGGCGGGGCCGCCGTCGGCCGGCTGCCAGGCACCGGTGTTCTCCACCACCGCGGTCAGCCGCAACGCCCGGTAGGGCCCGGGCAGTTCGGTGGCGGACAGCCGCAGGACCCCGTCGACCTGCTCGCGGCGGCGCACCAGCCGGCCGATCAGCGTGCCGCCGGAGTCCCGCACGTCCTCGGTGTCCTGGCCGGCGGGGCGGCGGAACGGCAGCGCCAGACCGCCGTCCACCGCGGCCTGCAGATCGGCGACGGCGCAGGTGAGTTCGGCGGTCTCCACCACGCCCTCGTCCCAGGGGACGAGTACCCGGTCGGGCAGCTCCAGCGACCCGGACGGCTCGAACCCGCCGTCGGGCAGGGCGCGTTCGACGGTCCGCCGCTGGGCGCGCAGGAACCGCACCTCGGCGTGCAGGGTCGCGTCGCCGCGCGGCTCCATCAGGATCTCGGTGCGCATGGCGCTGTGTTCGCCGTTGCGGTCGCCCCAGGCGGGGGGCACCAGCACGCCGAACTGCCAGCGCATCCGGTTCTTCGCCGCGGACGCGCGGTAGGGGTAGAGCACGTAGCCCTCGAAGAGCACGACGTCGGCGACCGCGCGGGCGGTGTCGAAGCAGGGCGCGGCGGCGGGCGGGGCAACGGGGTTCACGGCGCCGCCACCTCCACCGGGGCCTGGGCGGCGGGGAGCACGGTGGCGCCCTCGGCGGCGCCGAGCAGTGCCTCCATGGTGTGCTGCCACGACGGCAGCGCGTGCCGGGAGCGGAACGCCCGCAGCGCCTCCATGGTGTCGCGGGGCAGCCGGAGCCAGCCGCAGCCGGGGAAGTGCTGGTCCATCATCTCCCGCCAGACGGCGACCGGCAGCCGCACCGGGGCCTCCTTGTCCCAGGGGATCGGCTCCACCTGGAAGCCGCCGGGGCCGCGGAAGGCGATACCGGAGAAGAGCATCAGCAGCGGTGCCGCGCCCTCCTCCAGTGCCTCGAAGTACTTGGTGGCGGCGATGTCCATGTCGTAGGTGCAGGGCACCGGCACGTCGACCTCGGTCTCGCCGGTGAACCCGGGGCAGACCAGGGAGACCTGGGCGAACTGCAGCGGGTTGAGGGTGCTCCCCCACCGCGACCGGTCGCCGAACAGGTCGCCGAGCCCGTCGGCCTCCCGGTCGCCGTAGCGGCGCAGCGCCGGTTCGATGCGGATCTGGCAGCGCAGCGCCACGGCGTGCACGGGCTGGTCGCCGGGCGCGGTGATCCGCAGCCGGAACACCAGCGTGGGGCCGGCCGCATAGGGGTCTGCCCGCACTCCGGTGCACGCGAAGTCGAAGCTGGTCACGGAACGTTGCCTCCCTCACCGGCGGTCGCGGTGACCGCCTGCGCCCTGCGGTTCAGGTCGTCGAAGAACGCGTCGACTTCGCGGTGCACCAGGGCGCCGCCGTCGAAGCCCTGCCAGTGCATCCGCAGCCGGCCCACGAGCTGGTAGGCCGCGTCGACCGGCACCAGGTGGCAGGTGTCGCCGTGGTCGGTGCGGCGCACCAGCAACGCCTCGACGTCGGGCTGCAGTTCGTGCGCCAGCGGCGAGTCGCCGAACACCGCGTCCCAGGCGTCCTGCTGGACCTCGCTCTCGGTGGCCCCCGCCGGGCTCGGATAGAGCGCGACCAGCCGTTCGAGCGCGGAGTTGCGGAAGAAGAACGCCATGTCGACGGGGATCTGCAGGGCCTGCCAGCGCACCGGGTCGGCCTGCCACGCCGGGTCGGTGAGGTAGCGGTCCGGCACGGTGCGGAACCGCCCTCCGCCGGCGCCCGGCCGGTCGAACAGCACGGCGCACGCCTGGCAGGCGCAGGCCAGCGACCGCTGCTCGACGTCGACGAGATGGCGGTGGCCGGGGCCGAGTTCGAGGGAGCACAGCTCGCAGCACTCGGTTCCGGCGTCGGTGCGGGGGGTGAGGAACCTGCGCAGTCCGGGCGCGGCGCCGGCCGCCCTCACCGGGCGTCCGCCGGCCGCGCCCCGGGCGGGCGGGTGCCGATCTGCAGCAGGACCGGTTCGCGCGCGCCCGTCTCGGGCTCCTCGAACTCGACGGAGACGACCTCCGGTGCGAAGCAGGCGAGGGCGTCCTCGATCCGCCCGCGGGCCGCGCCGGCGCCGCAGCCGCAGCCGCCGGCGCCCTCCTCGCGCAGCCGCAGCAGCCCCGACTCGGCGTCCAGCGCGGTCACTTCGGCCGACGCGGCGTCGGCCGCGCGCAGCGCACGCTGCACGCGCCGGGCCAGGTCGTCGGGGTGCAGGTCGTGCAGCACCAGCAGCCCGGCGGCCAGTTCGTCGTCCAGCAGCGCCTCCAGCGGCGTGCCGCTGCGGCCGGACAGCAGCGCGACCACCCGGGCCAGCCCGCTGCCGTAGAACTCCATCAGGGCACTGACGAGGTCCTCCGCGGTGCGGGCCACCGCGGGGTCGCCGTGTGCGGCGAGGCGTTCGAGGATCTCCTCGACCCGGCGCGCGGTGGCCTCCGCGGGCCGGGCCGGGCGTGCGTCCTGTGCCGCCATCAGGCCAGGCCGCTCAGGCCGGTCGGCACGTGCATCTTCTCCACCGTCTTGCCGCCGCCGACGTACATGTGCACCCCGCACGGCAGGCACGGGTCGAAGCTGCGCACGGCGCGCATGATGTCGATGCCCTTGAAGTTCTCCGGGGAGTTCTCCTCGAAGATCGGGGTGTTCTGCACCGCGTCCTCGTAGGGCCCTGGCGTGCCGTAGCTGTCGCGGACGCTGGCGTTCCACGGAGTGGGCGGGTACGGGTGGTAGTTGGCGATCTTGCCGTCGCGGATGACCATGTGGTGGGAGAGCACGCCGCGCACCGCCTCGGTGAAGCCGCAGCCGATGCTCTCGTCCGGCACCTCGAACTTCTCCCAGGTCTGGGTGCGGCCGGCGCGCACCTCGGCGAGCGCCTGCTCGGTGAAGTACAGGGCGCAGGCGGCCGAGTACGCCTGGAAGTACGTGCGGGCGCGGTTGCGCTCCAGCGCGTTGCTCCACTGCGGGATCTTCCACTCGAAGGTGGTCTCCGGCTTGGTCAGCGACTTCGGCAGGTTGATCACCACGCTGTGGCCGGTGGCCTTGACGTAGCCGATGTCGACCAGGCCGGACAGCGCGGTGGACCACAGCCGGGCGATGGGGCCGCCGCCGGTGTCCAGCGCGAGGTGGTCCTTGCCGTCGAACCAGCGCGGCGACATCACCCAGCTGTACTTGTCGTCGAAGTCCCGCTTCTGCGGCGCGGGGATGGTGTGCTGGTTCCAGGGGTGGCGGGGGTCGACCGGGTTGCCGAGCGGGTCGCGGGTGACGAACTGCTCCTGCCCCTCCCAGTCCTGGTAGTACGAGCTGCCGAGCAGGATGCGGATGCCGAGGTTGATCTGCGTGAGGTCGTTGGTGACCAGCTTCCCGTCCACGATGATGCCCGGGGTGACGAACATCTTCCGTCCCCAGTCGGTCATGTTGCGGTAGGTGAAGTCGCAGTGCTCGGGGTCGTTGAGCGCGCCCCAGCAGCCCAGCAGCACCCGCCGGCGGCCGACCTCCTCGTAGCCGGGCAGCGCCTGGTAGAAGAAGTCGAACAGGTCGTCGTGCAGCGGCACCACGCGCTTCATGAACTCCACGTACCGCATGAGCCGCGTCAGGTAGTCGGTGAGCAGCTGCACCGACGCGACCGTGCCGACGCCGCCGGCGTACAGCGTGGACGGGTGCACATGGCGCCCTTCCATCAGGCAGAACATCTCCCGCGTGTAGCGGCTCACCTGGAGCGCCTCGCGGTAGAACTCGCCCTCCAGCGGGTTGAGGGACCGCATGATGTCGGCGATGGTGCGGTAGCCGTGCTCGGCGGCGTGCGGGGCCTCGGTGCGCTCGGCCTGCTCCAGCACGCCGGGGTTGGTCTCGCGGACCATCTTCTCGCAGTAGTCGACCCCGACCAGGTTCTCCTGGAAGATGTTGTGGTCGAACATGTACTCCGCGGACTCGCCGAGGTTGATCAGCCACTCGCCCAGGTGCGGCGGCTTCACCCCGTACGCCATGTTCTGCGCGTACACCGAGCAGGTGGCGTGGTTGTCCCCGCAGATCCCGCAGATGCGGCTGGTGATGAAGTGCGCGTCGCGCGGGTCCTTGCCGCGCATGAAGACGCTGTAGCCGCGGAAGACCGACGAGGTGCTGTAGCACTCGGCGACCCGCTTCTGCTTGAAGTCGATCTTCGTGTGGATGCCGAGGCTGCCCACGATCCGGGTGATCGGGTCCCAGGACATCTCCATCAGGCCGCTGCCGTCCGCCGCGGCCGTGGGGGTGGGTGCCATCGTCAGTGCCGTGCCCTTCGTCATGTGTACGGGAGTGGGGGTGTCACCAGGGCTTGCTGTAACCGGTGGTCAGTTCACGGCCGGTGTGGCGCCACTTGGGCTCCTCGTCGACCGTCTTCGCGGTGATGCCGCGCAGCCTGCGGATGACCGTTCCGTACAGGCCGCTCGCGGTGCTGGAGACCTTCGCGCCGGGCGGCTCGTCCATGAACGGCATGAACTTGTCGGGGAAGCCGGGCATGGTGCACGCGATGCAGATGCCGCCGACGTTGGGGCAGCCGCCGATGCCGTCCATCCAGCCGCGCTTGGGCACGTTGCACTTCACCACCGGGCCCCAGCAGCCCAGCTTCACCAGGCACTTGGGCGAGTCGTAGGTGGTGGCGAAGTCGCCCTGCTCGTAGTAGCCGGCCCGGTCGCAGCCCTCGTGCACGGTGGCGTTGAACAGCCAGGTCGGCCGGAGCTTGTCGTCGAGCGGGATCATCGGCGCCGAGCCCGCCGCCTGGTACAGCAGGTAGGTCAGGGTCTCGGCGAAGTTGTCGGGCTGGATCGGGCAGCCGGGCACGCACACGATGGGGATGCCCGCCGAGGACTTCCAGTCCCAGCCGAGGTAGTCGGGCACGCCCATCGCGCCGGTGGGGTTGCCCTCCATGGCGTGGATGCCGCCGTAGGTGGCGCAGGTGCCGATGGCGACGACGGCCAGGGCCTTCGGGGCGAGCCGGTCGATCCACTCGCTGGTGGTGATCGGCTGGCCGGTCTCGGGGTTGTCGCCGAAACCGCACCAGTAGCCCTCGGCCTTGATCGCCTCGTTGGGGATCGAGCCCTCCACCACCAGCACGAAGGGGTCGATCTCGCCGCGCTCGGCCTTGAAGAACCACTCGATGAACGCGTCGGCGCCCTGCGTGGGGCCGCACTCGAAGTCGATCAGCGGCCAGTGCACCGCGATCTTGGGCAGGCCGGGCAGGCCCTGCAGGGCGATCTCCTCGATGCTCGGCAGGGTCGCCGCGGTCAGCGACACCGAGTCGCCGTCGCAGCTGAGACCTGCGTTGATCCAGAGGATGTGGATCGGGTCCTGGTCGTCGGCCGCGGCACCCGGGCCGCCGGCGGCGCGGGACTGCGTGGCCGAGTTCGCACCAGCCATCGATGCCTCCTGGGTGCTGTGGTCGACATACGCCAGAAAACGGCGTCTCCTCCCTGCGTACCGTGCGCCGCGCCGCCGGATGCGGTCGAAGGCGACCATCGGGGTGAGGGGCACACCGCCACTCGGGCAGTCCGGTCACGGTCCGTGACCGCGGGGCCCTCCGCGGGCGACCTGCGGCGGGCGTTCCCGCGGTCAGCCGCGCGCGCCGGCGAGCGCCCTGAGGTGGTCCGGGGTCGCGGCCGGCACCTCCTTGTGCACGAACGCCCGGCGCAGCGCGTGGTAGGGGTGGTCCGGGTCGAGGAAGATGGCGTGCATCCGCGCCAACTCCTCGTCGCGGTAGGCCGCGAGGGGCTTGGCCTGCTCGCGCTTCTCCCGGTCGGCCTTCTTCTCGGCGATCCGCGCCTGCACGCCCGCGGTGGACGCCCACCGGGTCGCCAGCTCCACCGTCTGCAGGGCGAAGCCCTCCGCGGGGGTGGGCAGCACCCGGTCCACCAGTCCGAGCCGCTCCGCGCGCTCGGCGCTCACCGGGAGTGACTGCTCGGTGAGCGCGGCGGCGACCGAGGCGCCGACCCGGCGCGGCAGCGAGTACGTCCAGAACTCCGAGCCGTACAGGCCCATCAGCCGGTAGTGCGGGTTGAGCACGGCGCCGGCCCGGCACCACACCTCGTCGGCGGCCAGCGCGAGCATCACGCCGCCGGCCGCGGCGTTGCCGCCCAGCGCGGCGACCACCATCTTGTCGGTGGTGGTGAGCACCGCCTCCACCAGATCGTCGATGGCGTTGATGTTCGCCCACGACTCCTCGCCGGGGTCCTCGGCGGCCTCGATGACGTTCAGATGGATGCCGTTGGAGAAGAAGTCCCGCTCGCCGCCGAGCACCAGCACCGAGGTGGGGCGGGCGCACGCCGCACGGTAGGCCGCCAGCAGGCGGCGGCAGTGGTCGGTGCCCATCGCCCCGCCGGGGAAGGAGAACGACAGGATGCCCGTCGCGCCGACCTCGTGGTAGCGGATGTCGCTCCACTCGCGGCGGCCGTGCGCCTGGAGCAGCGGCGCGGGGACGTCCGGCACCCCGGCCAGCCGGTCGCCGAGCGCGGTGGCCGCGGGCAGCGAGAAGGTCCGCGGGCCGCCCGGGGTCCGGCGGGGGCGCAGCTGCGGGATCCACACGGCGCCGTCGACGGTGGCCCGGCAGATCGCGCCCGCGCGGGTGGCCAGCACCTCGCCGGGGGCGCCGCCCGTGCCGTGCGCCCGGTGGCCGCCCTGAAGGAACCACTCGCCGCCCAGCAGCTCGTCCAGGACGCCGGGTTGGGAGTCGGCGGCGCGCAGCGTCCGCAGGACGCGGTCGGTGGGGTCGCTGTCCCAGCGGATCCGCCGGTCGGCCTGCCGCATCGGCGGCCGGGTGCGGACGGCGGCCCGCAGCTCGGGGCCGTCCTGGGAGCGGGGCCGGTGGTCGCCGGAGGCGAACCGGGCGACGGCCGTCAGCACCGCCTCCAGCGCGGCGTCCGCGATCTCGTTGCGGTACAGGTCGCTCTTGCCGCGGGCGGCCAGCGGGCAGGGCACGGACGCCCAGACCGGGCCGGCGTCCATCTCGGCCTCGGCCTGGAGCACGGTGACGCCCCAGTGCCGGGCTCCCTCGTGGACCGCCCAGTCGAGGGAGGAGGGCCCGCGGTCGCCGAGCGGACCGGGGTGCACGATCAGGCAGGTGACGGTGGACCAGATGTCCTGCGGGATCGCGGACTTGAGCATCGGCGCGATGACGAGGTCCGGCGGGTCGCGGCGTACCGCCTCGCGCAACTGGCCGTCGCCGAGGGCGAGCTCGACGCCGACGCTGTGCCCGCGGTCGCGCAGCGCGGTGAACACGCGCTGGGTCAGGCTGTTGAACGCCGTCGCCACTAGAAGGATCTTCACCTGGCTCCTCCCGGCCCTCGCCGTCGGGTCGCTGTGCTCGAACAGCCACCGAGCATGGCGCCCGCCGCGGCGGGGGCCGGGGAGCCTCGCGGTCAAGTCACCCGATCGCCCAGGTCACCTGCGCCGCGGGGACGACCCGGCGGCGGAAGGGCCCGGGGCCGGAGGAAGGCGCCGGCCCGCCCCACCGGGCGCACGCTTCGCACCAGGGATATGGACAGGCCGACCGCGGTGTGCTGTCATGCCTGACGCAGCGCCCTTTGCAACGATGCAACCGCGCCCCGCCCACTGCGCAGACCGCTTCGCCGTTCCCCCACGCGGAAGGCTTCCGTATGCGTACCCCCCCGTCCCTCCACCGGCTGCTCGCCGCGCTGGCAGCCCTCGTCCTGATGTCGATCGGTGGTCTCGCCCGCGGCGGGGCCGGCCAGCGGCCGGACACCGCCACCGGCCGCGGCCTCGTCCGCCACGGTGAGCCCGGACGCCACCGGCACCGCCCTGCGCAACGGCACGGGCCTGTACCCGCGCGTCGTGCGGCTGGCCCACTCCGGCGCGGCCAACGGCCAACTGGTGGCCAGCGTCGTGGACTTCGACGCCAACGGCGGCGTCGGCGTCATCTACCGGAGCACCGACGACGGCGCGACGTTCCAGGAGGTCGGCGGCATCCACGACCCCGCGACGGCCAACGGGCTGTGCTGCTCGACCCTCTTCGAGCTGCCCCGGCAGATCGGCGCCATGCCGGCCGGCACGCTGCTGTGGGCCGCCTCGGTCGGCCAGAGCCCGGCCGACCGGCGGATGTCCCTCGACGTCTGGCAGAGCCAGGACCACGGCACCTCCTGGTCGCAACTGCCGCCCTGCGCCACCGCGTCCAACACCGGCGGGCTGTGGGAGCCGGAACTGTCGGTGGACAGCGAGGGCGACCTGGTCTGCCACTACTCCGACGAGACCGACCCCGCGGCGCACAGCCAGTCGCTGCAGGAGCGGTTCTCCTCCGACGGCCGCACCTGGGGCCCCGCCTTCCCCACCGTCGCCCCGACCACCCAGGCACTGCGCCCCGGCATGGCCACGGTCGTCCAACGGGCCGACGGCAGCTTCTACATGACCTACGAGGTGTGCGGCACCGGCAACCAGTACGACTGCGCCGTGCACTACCGCACGTCCTCCGACGGCGCCGACTGGGGCCCGCCGACCGACATCGGCCCGATGATCACCACCGAGACCGGCCAGTACTTCACCCACACGCCCGTCGTCGCCTGGCTGGCGAACGGCACCGCGGCGGGCCGGCTGGTGCTCGTCGGGCAGCAGTTCCGCGAGGCGAACGGCGCGCTGGCGACGACGAGCGGGCGCACCGTCCTGGTCAACACCGAGAACGGCGGCGGCAACTGGTTCCCCGTCGACGCGCCGGTCGCCGTACCCTCCCCCGACGCCAGCTACTGCCCCAACTACAGCTCGTCGCTGCTGCCGAGCACCGACGGCACGAAGCTGCTGGAGATCGCGACCGACTACGTCGGCACCCAGTGCCGGCCGTTCTACGCCACCGGCTCGTCGCAGGGCACCCAGGACTCCTCGGGGGCGGGCCTGGCCTCCGGCAGCACCTACCGGCTGATCAACGTCATCAGCGGCAACTGCCTGGACGTGTCCGCCGATTCCCGCGTGGTGGGCGGCAACATCCAGCAGTGGACGTGCAACGGGCTCGGCCCGCAGAACTTCCGCTTCACCAGGACGGCCGCCGGCGACTTCACCCTGACCGGGCAGAACTCCGGCCTGTGCGTGGCGGTGGCGGGCTCGGGCACCGCGCCCGGCGCCAACGTCGACCAGGAGGGCTGCAACGGCTCGCCGGCGCAGCGCTGGCAGGCCCTGAACCAGGGCGACGGCTACTGGACGTTCCGCAACACCGGCAGCGGCCTGTGCCTGGACGTGGCCGGCGGGTCGGGCGCGCCCGGCGCCAACGTGCAGCAGTGGACGTGCAACAAGCTCGCGCCGCAGATCTGGAAGCTGGAGGTCCGCTGAACCGGTCGGCGCCGAAGACCCGCCCCGGGAGCGTCCGTTGAACCCCGCGTTCAGTCCTGGGGCGGGCCCGGCACCCACGGGTCGAGGACGGCGTCCAGGCCCTCGGTCAGGCCCTGCGGGCCGCCGCGCTCGGCCAGCGCCGGGGTGATCGCGCGCAGCTCGGGGAAGTCGTGGGCGGGCATCCGGTACAGGCCCAGCCGGAAGGCCGCCTCGGGTTCGTCGGGGTTGTCCACCATGGCCTGCAGGTCGGCGAAGACGTAGCCGAGCAGCCAGGCGCTGACCGCCCGGTACGCGGCGGCTGCCGTGTCCTCGTCCAGGCCGGCCGCCGCCAGCAGCCGCAGGATGTCCTCCTGCGCGCTCAGCACGGCCGGCGCGCGGCGGGCCAGCGGCACCGCCAGCATGCGGGTGGCCAGCAGCGGCACCACCTCGGGGTGCGCCATGGCCACCTGGTAGGTCGCCCGCGCGATCCGGTGCAGCTCGCTGCGCCATCCGGGCTCCTCGGCGCCGCCCTTCGCCGGCGGCCGCGCGCCTTCCTCGGCACCCTCGTCGAGCCGTTCGCGCAGTTCGAGGTAGAGCGCCTCCACCAGGCCGTCCAGCAGCGCGTCCTTGCCCGCGGCGTACCGGTACAGGGCCATCGCCTCCACGCCCAGCTCGGACCCGAGGCGGCGCATGCTCAGCGCGGACAGCCCTTCCCGGTCGACCAGTTCCAGGGCGGTGGACAGCACGCGCTCCCGGCTCAGCCGGCCGTAGCGGCCGTGGTCGGCGGCGCGGCGGCCGGTGCGCCGGCCCTGGGCGTGGTCCGCCGACCGGTTCGGGGCCCGCTCGTCGCGGCCCGCGCCGGCCGGCTCGTCGCGCTTGCGTCGCGCCATCGCCGCCCCTTCGGGGAGGGGGACCGCTCGGCTCGCGGTCCCGCCCTTTGACTCTACGGACAAACCGCCGCAAAATGTACGTATACATCGTAAATTTCAGGCGTCAGGATAGGGCGCACACCGACTGCGTACACGTCCTGGCACCCCGACCAGGAGCGTCGTCATGTCGCACCGGAGCCCGCCCCCAGAACCACCGGACGACGGCAGCACGGACACCCTGGTCGGCGAACCGGAGGACATGGGCCTGGAGGAGTGGATGGCCCTGATCTCCGACGGCAACGTCGCCAGGATCACCCGGCACGGCCCGCTCTTCGGCCGGCCGCCGCGCAACCTCAAGGCCGCCCCCGGAACCTTCGTCCCGACGCTCTCGCACCGTGACAAGGTCTGGATCTCCGTGCTGGCGGTGGGCTGGGGCGCCTTCTTCGCGTACTTCTGGCAGTGGTGGCTGAACCCCGCGCACCGGGTCAGCTGGATGGGACTGGTGCTGACCAGCGCGCTGCTGTTCTACCTGACCTGCCAGGCGAGTTACTTCCTGATAGCCGTCTCCAAGCTCCCCCGCGTCTCGTCCTCACTGCCCATCCCCCGGCTCCGGCTGGCGATCGCGGTGACGCGCGCGCCCTCGGAGCCGTGGGGCATGGCCCGCAGGACGCTGGAGGCGATGCTCACGCAGGACTTCCCCTACTCCTACGACGTGTGGCTCTGCGACGAGGATCCGCGCGCGGACATCCGCTCCTGGTGCGCCCGCAACGGGGTGCGGGTGTCCAGCCGCAAGGGCGTCGCGGCCTACAACCGCACGACGTGGCCGCGGCGCACCAAGTGCAAGGAGGGCAACCTCGCCTACTTCTACGACCACTGGGGGTACCGGGACTACGACGTCGTGGTCCAGCTGGACTGTGACCACCAGCCGCACGCCCGGTACCTGCGGGAGATCGTCCGCCCGTTCTCCGACCCGGCCATCGGCTACGTCGCCGCGCCGAGCATCTGCGACGCCAACGCCGCCACCTCGTGGTCGGCCCGCGGCCGGATGCACCGCGAGGCGCCCTTCCACGGCCCCTTCCAGCTCGGCCACGCCGACCGGCTCGCCCCGGTGTGCATCGGCTCGCACTACGGCGTGCGCACCCGCGCGCTGCGCGACATCGGGGGCCTGGGGCCCGACCTCGCCGAGGACTTCACCACCACCTTCCTGTTCAACTCCGCGGGCTGGCAGGGGGCGTTCGCCATCGACGCGGAGGCGCACGGGCTGGGTCCGATGACCTTCGACGACATGGTCACCCAGGAGTACCAGTGGTCCCGGAGCCTGGTCGCGATGATGTTCGGCATGATCCCGCGCCACATGCACCGGCTGACCTTCCGGTTGCGGCTGCGCTTCACGATCGTGCTCATGTACTACCCGCTGCTCGCTGCCGGCGCGCTCGCCGCGATCGCCCTCCCGTCCGCCGCCGCGATCACCGGGCAGGTGTGGGTGAGCGTCAACTACCTCGCCTTCCTGGGCCACTTCTGGGGCATGTCGATCTGGCTGGTGATCCTGCTGCTGTTGCTGCGGCACAGAAAGCTGCTGCGGCCCTCTACCGCGCCTGTGTGGAGCTGGGAGTTGTGGCTGTTCGCCATGGCCCGCTGGCCCTTCGTGGCCTGGGGGGTGCTGGGGGCCGTCATCCAGGAGACCTTCCGCCGGCCGATCTACTTCAAGGTGACACCCAAGGACCGCAGCGGACTCGAACTGCTGTCGAAGCGCCTGGTGCTGCCGTTCGTCGTCATCGCGACGGGGCTGTCCGCCGCCGCCATCATCGGCGAGCTGACCGGGCCGTCCGTGGGCTACGTGTTCCTGTGCATCCTCGGCGGCCTGGCGTACTCGGTGGTCAGCGTGTCGGTGGCCGTGCTGCACGTACGGGAGGCCTCCCGCGCGGCCGGCACACCGCTGAGGTCCGCGTTCGCCACCGCCAGCCGCCCCCTGTTCATGTCCGCCGTCCCCCTGCTCCCCCTCGCCCTGGCCATCGCCATCTACCCGGCGTACCTGACCGCCGTCACCACCTGGTGACGCGGTACCGCGCCGAACCCCGAGGAGGTCCGTCAGATGCCTCGCACCCTGTCCACCGCGCTGGTGACCGGCGGCGCCGGGTTCATCGGCAGCCACACCTGCGTGGAACTGCTGGAACACGGCTACGAGGTGATCGTCGTCGACGACCACTCCAACAGCTCGCCCGAGGTGTTCGCCCGCACCGAGAAGGTCGCCGGCCGCTGCCTCGGCGCCGTCTACCGGATCGACCTGCGCGACCGGGACGCGCTCAACGCCGTCTTCAACCGCCACCCGATCGACGTGGTGGTGCACTTCGCGGGCAAGAAGGAGGTCGCCGAGTCCGTGCGCACCCCCGTCGAGTACTACGACGTCAACGTCGGCGGCACGCTGACCCTGCTGTCGGTGATGCAGGAGCACGGCATCCACCGGCTGGTGTTCTCCTCGTCGTGCTCCATCTACGGCGAGGCGGACCGGATACCGCTGACCGAGGCCGACCCGGCGCGGCCCACGAACCCCTACGCCGCGTCGAAGTGGACCTGCGAGCAGATCCTGGCGGACGTCTGCCGCCGCCGCGACGGCTGGGCGGTGATGTCCCTGCGGTACTTCAACCCGGCGGGCGCGCACCCCAGCGGCCTGCTGGGCGAGGTGCCGCGCGGCGCGCCCGGCAACGTGATGCCGTACATGGCCCAGGTGGCGGCCGGCCGGCTGGACCGGCTGAACGTGTTCGGCGGCGACTACGCCACCAGCGACGGCACCGGCATCCGCGACTACATCCACGTCATGGACGTCGCCGAGGCGCACCGGCTGGCGCTGGAGCACCTCGCCGGGCGCCCCGGGATGCGGGTCTTCAACCTCGGCCTCGGATCGGGCACTTCGGTGCTGGAACTGCTCGCCGCGTTCCGGCGGGCCTCCGGCCGCCCGATCCCCTACCGGATCGTGCCGCGCCGCCCCGGCGACGTCGGCGCGCTGGTCGCGGACCCGACCGCGGCGGCGCGCGCGTGGGGCTGGCGGGCCACCCGGGACGTGGCGGCCATGTGCCAGGACGCATGGCGCTTCACCCGGCTCAATCCTGCGGGCTACGCGGACCGGCCATGACCGGCCGCCCGACCCGCGAAGCGGCGGCGCACCGGAACCCGCGCGCCGCCCCCGAACAGCAACCCCTTGGGAGGCTGCCATGAGGATGACGGTCATCGGCACCGGCTACGTCGGAGTCGTGCACGCGGCCACAATGGCGGACCTCGGGCACGAGGTCCTCGGCACCGACATCGACGAGGAGCGGATCGCCGCGCTGAGCAGCGGCACCCCGCCGGTCTACGAGCCCGGACTGCAGGAGCTGCTGCAGCGCACGGTCGCCTCGGGGCGGCTGCGGTTCACCACCGACGTGGCGTCGGCCGCCCGGTTCGCCCCGGCGCACTTCGTCTGCGTGGGCACCCCGCAGCAGCCCGGCGCGAAGCGGGCCGACGTGCGCAGCGTGGAGGCGGTGGTCGACGCCCTGGCGCCGCACCTGGGACCGGGGGACCTGATCGTGGGCAAGTCCACGGTGCCGGTCGGCACCGCGGCCCGGCTGGCCGAACGGCTGCGGAGAACGGCACCGCAGGCCGGTCTCGCCTGGAACCCCGAGTTCCTGCGCGAGGGCTTCGCCGTGCAGGACTCGGCCGCACCCGAGCGGATCGTGGTGGGCGTGACGTCGGAGCACGACGAGGAGGTCCTGCGCGAGCTGTACGCGCCGATGCTGCGCGTCGGCGTCCCGTTCTTCCGCACCGACCCGAGCACCGCGGAACTGGTCAAGGTCGCGTCGAACTCCTTCCTGGCGACCAAGATCTCCTTCATCAACGCGATGGCCGAGGTCTGCGACGCGGCGGGCGCGGACGTGATCATGCTGGCCCAGGCGGTCGGCGCGGACTCCCGCATCGGCCCGCGGTTCCTGCAGCCGGGCCTGGGCTTCGGCGGCAGCTGCTTCCCCAAGGACATCCGGGGCTTCATGGCACGCGCCGAGGAGCTCGGGGTGGGCGGGGCCGTGGCCTTCCTCGACGAGGTCGACGCGATCAACACCCGGCAGCGCACCAGGACCGTGGAACTGACCGGCCGGCTGGTCGGCGGCTCGTTCGCCGACGCCAACGTGGCCGTGCTGGGCGCGGCGTTCAAGCCGGACAGCGACGACGTGCGGGACTCCCCCGCGCTGGCCGTCGCCGAATCGATCCGTCGCCGCGGCGCGCGCGTCCGGGTGCACGACCCCGAGGCGCTGGACAACGCCCGCAGCGCGGCCCCCGGGCTGCAGTACACCCTGGACGTTCCCAAGGCATGCGAGGACGCCGACGTGGTGCTGCACCTGACGGCCTGGCCGGAGTACCGGGCGATCGACCCGGCCGCGCTGG
Organism: Actinomycetes bacterium; assembly: GCA_009783685.1. Classification (GTDB taxonomy): domain Bacteria; phylum Actinomycetota; class Actinomycetes; order Streptomycetales; family Streptomycetaceae; genus Actinacidiphila. The sequence continues at coordinate 3,493 of WRCZ01000001.1, read as the reverse complement.
CCCCGCTGGTCCGCCGGCCCACCGTCGTCGACGCCCGCCACACGCTGGACGCCGACCGGTGGCGCGAAGCCGGGTGGTCCCTGCACGCGCCGGGCCGCCCCCAGCCCGGGGAGTAGCCATGCGTGTCGTGGTCACCGGCGGAGCCGGATTCCTGGGATCGCACCTGTGCGACGCGCTCGTCGCCCGCGGCGACGAGGTGTGGTGCGTCGACGATCTGTCCACCAGCGGTCCCGGCAACCTCGGGCACCTGAGGGACGAGCCGCGCTTCCGTTTCGTCGCCGGCGACATCAGCGAGAGCCTGCGGATCCCGTGCCCGGTCGACGCGGTGGCGCACCTGGCCAGCCCGGCCTCGCCGCCGGACTACCACAGCCGGCCGCTGCACACCCTGGCCGCCGGCAGCCGAGGCACGGAGAACGCGCTGCGCCTGGCCGGCCGCTACCAGGCGCGCTTCCTGCTGGCCTCCACCAGCGAGGTGTACGGGGACCCGCTGGTGCACCCGCAGCCGGAGGACGACTGGGGCCATGTGAACCCGGTCGGGCCGCGCAGCGTGTACGACGAGGCCAAGCGCTTCGCCGAGGCGCTCACCATGGCCTTCCGGCGCAGCGAGGGCACCGACACCGGGATCGTCCGCATCTTCAACACCTACGGCCCGCGCATGCGCCCGTACGACGGCCGGGTGGTGTCCAGCTTCATCCGGCAGGCGCTGCGGAACGAGCCGCTGACGGTGTACGGCGACGGCAGCCAGACCCGCAGCTTCTGCTACGTCGACGACCTGGTCCGCGGTCTCGTCGCCATGCTCGACTCCGACGAGCCCGGTCCGTTCAATTTCGGCAACCCGGACGAGCGGACCGTGGACGAGCTCGCCCACCTGGTCATCGAGGCGACCGGAACGGCTTCCGGGATCCGCCGGCTGCCGCTCCCGGTGGACGACCCGACCCGCCGGTGCCCGGTCATCGACCGCGCCCGCGAGCACCTCGGATGGAGTCCGAAGATCACGCTGGGCGAGGGACTGCGACATACGGTGGAGTGGTTCCGTTCCCGGCCGCCGGACGACGGAGGGCCGGAAACGCCGCACGACGACGGATTCTGACGGAAGGGGCCGGGCATGGCGGGTCCCGACGGCCCTGCGGGGGGCGAGCGCCCCGTCACGCGCCGCGTGCCGCGGCGCGTGCGCCTGGCGGCGCCGGCGTTCCTGGCGCTGCTGGCCCCGGTGGCCGCGGGCTGCAGCTCGCTCCCGCACTTCCGGCCGGGCCACACGTACTACGTCAGCGCGACCGGCGACGACAGCAACGACGGGCGCTCGACGAGCCATGCCTGGCGCACCCTGGCCCGTGCCGACCGGCAGCAGCTGGTGCCCGGCGACCACCTGCTGCTCCAGGGCGGCAGCCGCTTCACCGGCAGCCTCACCGTCGGCCACGGCGAGGCGGGCCGCGCGAGCCAGCCGGTGGTCATCGGCTCCTACGGCTCCGGGCGGGCGACCGTGGCCCCCACCGACAAGGCCGGGATCACCGTGGTCGACACCGGCGGGGTGGAGATCCCCGACCTCGTCGTCACCGGGAACGACCGCACGCTCAAGAAGCCCAGCGGCATCCTCGTCTACAACGACCGGAAGGGCACGAAACGGCTGGACCACGTGGTGGTCTCGGGCGTCGACGTGTCCCGGTTCTGGATCGGGGTGTCCGTCGGCTGCGCCGACACCTCCGTGGGGTTCAGCAACGTCCGCGTCTCCGGCTCGTCGCTGCACGACAACACGAACGACGGCCTGCTGACGTACGGACCCCGGCTCGACGTGAACCATCCGCGGTACTCCCACCAGAACGTGGTGGTCTCCGGCGTCCAGGCGTTCGGCAACCTGGGCGACCCGGCGTCCACGAAGCACAACACCGGCAGCGGCATCGTCATCGGCGGTGTCCAGAGCGGCCGGGTGGAGCAGTCGGTGGCGCACGACAACGGTTCGCGGTCGGCCGCCCAGGCGCTGGAGGGCCCGGTGGGCATCTGGGCCTACGACTCGACCGGGCTGACGATCCAGCACAACCAGTCGTTCCACAACCGCACGCCCGCCATCGTGGACGGCAGCGGCTTCGGCCTGGACCAGAACGTGTCGTCGACGACCGTCCAGTACAACCTCGCCTACGGCAACGACGGGCCCGGTTACCACGCGTTCACCAACATCAACAACGGCGCCTTCAAGGACGACACCTTCCGGTTCAACATCAGCAGCAACGACGGCCGGAAGCTGGCGCAGAACGGCGGCATCGACGTCCACGGCACGGACATCAGCAACCTGCGGATCTACAACAACACCGTGGTGATGACCGGCACGGGCGCGAAGCAGGGTCCGGCCGTCCGGCTGCGGAACCACCCGGTGGACGTCTCGGTGCGCAACAACGTCCTCATCACCGACGGCTCGCCGGTCGTCTCCGCGGCCGAGACCTACACGCCCCAGCAGGTGGTGCTCCAGGGCAACGACTACTCGCCTCGGCCGGAACGTGGCAGGTCCGCTGGGGGCCGGCCACCTACCACTCGCTCGGGCAGTGGCGGAACGCGCAGCATCAGGAGCAGGCCGGGGGCAAGCCGACCGGTCTGACCGCCGATCCCTGCCTGGCCGGCGGGCCCGCCCCGTCCGTCACCTCGACCGCCCAGGCCCCGCGGATCGTGCCGACCTGCGACGCGGTGGCGGGCAAGGGCGTCGGCCTGAGCGCCCAGTTCGGCATCGACCCGGGCCCCACGGACTGGTTCGGCACCGCGCTGACCACCTCCACCCTGATCGGGGCCGCCGAACTGCACTCCCGGTGAGCCGGGCATAACCTTGGCGTATGCGGTTCCTGACGGATCGCGTCCACCGGGTGATGACCGTTTACGTCATCGTGGTGGCGGCGGCGACCGTCGCATACCTGACCGTGCCCAAGGTGCACACCGGCACCTGGGCGGTCATCGGATTCGGCTCATCGGCGGCCATCGTCACCGGAATACGTATCCACCGCCCGGCGCACGCCTGGCCCTGGTACATGCTGGCCGCGGCGAACTTCACGTTCACCGCGGGGGACACGACGTACAACGTGCTCAACCGCTTCTTCGGCGAGCAGAACCCGTTCCCCTCGGCGGCCGACGCCTTCTACCTGATGACGTATCCGCTGTTCGCGGCGGGCATGATGGGCTTCATCCGGTACCGCGCCACGGGCCGCGACCGCGGCGCCCTGCTCGACGCCATGATCCTCACCACCGGCCTGGGGCTGCTCTTCTGGACGCTGCTGATCAACCCGAACACCACCGCCCCGGGCATGACGTGGATACAGAAGGCCATCTCGATCGCCTATCCGCTCGGGGACGTCCTCATCCTGGCCATGCTGGCCCGGCTGCTGACCCCGAGTTCGGTGAAGTCGCCGGCCGTCCGGCTGCTGACGCTGGGCACGGCGGGCCTGCTGGTCTCCGACGTGATGTACGGCCTGCTGCAGTTGCGGGGGACGTGGCGGGTGGGAACGCCGATGGACCT